>MENE01000001.1:0-8399 GCA_001769005.1 Bacteroidetes bacterium GWA2_31_9b
TATTTACGATCACGCTGGCTAAATCGTTGTTGGCTACCGGGATGTGATTGGTTACTCCATTTGGTAAAACAGTAATTCTAATAGTAGCTGTAGAACAATCACCATCGGTATCACACACTTGGTAACCAAACTCTTCTACACCAGAATAACCAGCATTTGGAGTATAACCTACTGTAAAATCTCCATTAACAATATAAGTTCCATTAATAGGTAATGGAGAAATGGTAATACCTTGAACACCATCTTCAAGCCCGGTGTCGTTTGCAAGAATATTAACAGTTATATCCGTTTGATAATTAGTTGCGCGACTATCATCTTCGGCAACAGGTTGAGAATCGATTATAGGTAAAACGGAAATAGTTACATTCGCGATATCATAATCTCCATCAATATCGGCTATTAAATATTGGAATGAATCATTTCCTATATAATCTAAAGAAGGAGTATATGTTATAGTTCTGTTATCAATAACAACATTTCCATTTGAAGGATTAGAATAAATTGTTAAACTTCCAAAGCCATCATTTAAACCTATGTCGTTAGCTAAAACATCAATACCAACAGAAGTATTTATTGATGTTTCTTCAATATCATCACTTGCAACAGGTATATAATTTATTGAACGCACATTTACTTTAACAGTTTGTATATCAAAATCACCATCAATATCTTGTAATTTATATACAAATGTTGCTAGACCAATATATCCAGTTGTTGGGGTAAATGTAATTGTATTATCAGGGTTTACAAAAGTTGTACCATGACTCGAAGATTCAATTGTTAAAGGAATAATGCCATCTTCCATTCCATAATCATTAAACAATACATCAACAATTACATTTGTGTTTAAGCTTGTACCACAAGAATCTGGCATTGCAACAGGAATATCATCTACCCAAGTAACTGTAATAGAAACCGTTGCTTCATCACATACTAATGCAGCATCACATACATTATATATATAGGTATCAATTCCGTTAAATAATCCATTTGGTTGATATGTTATTGTATTATTACTTTCAATAGTAACAGTTCCATGCAAAGGTTGTTGAGTAATTGAAAGAGTTATAGTTCCTTTATCAAGACCTCTGTCGTTAAAAAGTACATCTGTATTTATTTGAGTATCTTCATCAGTTATATCTGAATCATCTGCTGCACGTGGGCCAATATCATCCAAATTGGTAACAGATACATCCTGAACAAAACTGATAGTATCATAACCTTCATCAGTACTAACAGGATTTGTAGTAATAATATCGTAAGTTATATCACCATCATTTAAATTATCATCAACACCAGTTACCGTAACCGTTTGTGGAGTACTCCAATTTGTACTATTTAATGTAATACTTATAGGCAATACTGTTCCTTCATCTGTATCATTTGAACTAATACCAATAGTTACATCAGATGTAGGTTCACTGTTAAGTCTGATCGTGAAATTAGCAATACCGCCAGATTCAGTAGTTATTAACCCACTAATTGGAAATACACTAATCCCAGGACTATCATTATCACTATTTACAACTGTAATATTATCAGGATCAATTCCATTGTAATTATCATCGGTACTAACTGAAGGTGCAATTACAATATGATATGTTTGATTTCCATCAGCTATTGCATCTTCAACTCCTGTTACAGTTATTGTTTGTGCATCATCCCAGTTACCCGAAGTAAAAGTAAGTGTAGCAGAAGAAACTGTTCCTTCTCCAGTATCATCAGAACTTATTTCAATAGTTACATCTGATGTAGGTTCACTATTTAGAACAACAGTAAAGGTTGCTGTTGTTAATTCTTCAGATGTATTACCAGAAATTGAAGAGACAGTTATTCCTGCAACATCATCATCATTACAATCTATGGAAATATCAGGAGGATTAAGACCACTGTATTTAGTATCAGAACTACTTGTGGACGATGTAGTTATAGTAAAATTAACATCTCCATCCTCAATAAAGTTATTTACAGGTGTAATATTTAAAGTTTGAGGAACATTCCATGCAGTTGGAATAAAAGTAAAACTTGCAGGTGAAACAGTTCCTTTATTTATATTTTCAGAAACAAAGTCCAGAATTACATTACTTAAAGGTCTTGAGTTCAATGCTATAGTTAAACTTACAGGAACTCCTGACTCATTATAAGTTAAAGAGGTAGTTGAAAAATTATACCCAGCAGCATCATCATCTCTATTAATTAATGACACATCTGATGGATTAAATAAGTTATATAAAGGATCAGAACTTACAGCAGCTTGTGTAACTACTGAGTATGCAATATCATCATCATCAATATCATCATTTTGTCCAGTTACTGTAACTGTTTGTAAACTATTCCAATTTGAAGTTGTAAAAGTTAATGATGAGGGGCTTGCAATTCCTTCACTGGTATTACTCGATGTAAGATTAATGCTGACACTCGCTGTTGGTTGACTGGTTAATCTTACTGTAAATGTTTCTGTTCCTCCAGCCTCTGTAGTAGATAAACCACTTATAGGGCTAATAGTAAATCCAACAACATCGTTATCGTTATTAGTAACAGATACATCGCTTGGATTAATAATATTGTATTTTCCATCTGTACTTGTTGCAGTAGCTGTAACAATATTATATATTTTAGGACCGTCAACAACATTATCGTCAACTCCTGTTACAGTAATTGTTCGTTCAGTATTCCAATTTAGAGTTGTGAAAACAACACTTGTAGTCAAAACGGATCCTTCCGTTACATCACTTGAAGTTAATCCTATAGTTACATTAGCTGTAGGTTCGCTTGTAAGCACAATAGTAAATGTTGCTGTACCACCGGCTTCAGTTGTTGTTAATCCACTTGTAGGAGAAACTGTTATACCTGCAACATCGTTATCTGTATTAGTAACAGATACATCTGAAGGATTTATTATGTTATAATTTAAATCCCCACTTGTAGCCTGAGCAGTAACAATAGTGTAACCGATATTATCGTCATCAACTAAATCGTCAACACCAGTTAGTGTTATTGTTCTTGATGTATTCCAATCAGAAGGAGTAAAAGTAACACTTGCGGGTGCAACCGTTCCTTCAGTTAAATCACTTGAAGTTAAACCAATGGTTACATTTGCGGTAGGACGACTGGTAAGTACAATACTAAAAGTTGCTGTACCACCTGCTTCAGTAGTAGTTAATCCACTTGTTGGAGAAACTGTTATTCCAGCTGCGTCATTATCAATATTAGTAACTGATACATTAGCAGCATCTAACCCACTATATTTGGAGTCAGTACTTGAAGCAGGACTTGTTAAAATAGTATATAATATATCTCCATCATCAACAAAATCATTTACTCCAGTAATAGTAACTGTTTGAGTTGAATTCCAATTTCCGCTCGTAAAGGTTAAACTTGCAGGAGATACTGTACCTTCTGCAGTATTACTTGAACTCAGTCCAACAACCACATTAGCAGTGGGTTGGGTATTTAATTTAATAGTAAATGTTGCTGTTCCTAAAGCTTCAGTTGTAGTTAAACCACTGGTTGGTGTTACAGTATACCCTACAACATCATTATCGGTATTTGTTACATTTACATCTGAGGGATTAATCACACTATATTTAATATCTCCACTAGTTGCCTGAGCTGTTATTATGTTATAACTAATATTATCATCATCAATTAAATCATCAACACCTGTAATGGTTATATTCCGTGGAGTATTCCAATTTACTGAAGTAAATATAACACTTGAAGGTGATACTGAACCTTCAGTTGCATCACTAGAACTAAGTCCAATAGTAACATCTGCTGTAGGCTGACTGGTGAGTACTATACTAAATGTAGCTGTACCTCCTGTTTCGGTTGTTGTCAATCCACTAATTGGTGTAACTGTAATACCTGCAACATCGTCATCTGTATTTGTAACTGAAACATCATCTACTGGTTTATTATTATAATTGGGATCTGTACTAATTGTATTTGATGTTTGAATTGAATATGAAATATCTCCATCATCAACTGCATCGCTAACCCCTGTAACAGTAATTATTTCAGACCAATCTACAGTTGTAAGGACAATACTTGCAGGACTAACTGTTCCTTCTGTAAGATCTAACGAAGTTAAATTTATTGTGACATTTGCTGTTGGCTGTGTATTTAATGAGATAGTAAAAGTTGTAGTTCCTCCTGACTCTGTAGTTGTTAACCCTGTTATTGGAGAAACAGTAATACCGGCAATATCATTATCGGAATTTATTACATTAACATCATCAACACTTATACCATTATATAATGTATATGAACTTGTTGCAGTTGTAACAATAGTATATGGAATATTACCATCAGCAATTGCATCATCAAGACCAGTAATTGTAACCAATTGAGAAATATTCCAGTTTGCATTTGTAAAAATTACGCTGGTTTTATCAATACTACCTTCAGTAACATCAATACCAGTAAAACTTATAGTTACGTTTGATGTAGGCTGTGATGTGAGAACTATACTAAAGCTAGCTGTACCGCCTACTTCTGTTGTACCAATAGATGTTGGAGAAACAGTAACTCCAGCGGCATCATTATCAATATTTATTGCAGAAACAGTTGTGTTCAAAGCTGATGTATATTTACTATCGCCTGAATTTATTGAAATTGATATTGTATAAGCAATATCTCCATCATCAATAAAATCATTTACACCAGTTGCGGTAACTGTTTGTGCAACATTCCAATTTGCTGTGGTAAAAGTTAATGTACTTGGTAATACTGTACCTTCATCGGGATTAGTTGAATTAATACCAATTGTAATAGATGAAGAAGGTTGTGTATTAAGTCTTACTGTAAAGCTTTCAGAACCACCAGCTTCAGTTGTGGTTATGTTTGTTTTTGAAACGGTTAATCCCGCATTATCATTGTCATTATTTGTTACAGAAACATCGGAAGGATTAATAACATTATATTTAGTATCGCTACTTCCTGACGGTTGAGCTGTAATTATAGAATAAGGTATATTGTCATCATCTATATCATCGTTTACTCCAGTTATAGTTACTGTTTGTGCACTATTCCAGTTTAAAGGAGTAAATGTAAGATTTGATGTAGAAACTGTACCTTCAGTAAGATCGTTTGAGCTAATACCAATAGAAACATTAGCAGTTGGTTCAGTGTTGAGTACAACTGTAAATTGTGCTGTTCCGCCTGCTTCTGTAGTAATTAAATCCGAAGTAGGATTTATAGTAATACCTGCAACATCATTATCTGTATTCGTTACAGTTACATCAGCTACATTCAAATTATTAAACGGAGCGTATGAACTAATTGTATTTGAAGTAATAATTGTATAATTCTGATTATCATCATCAATTGCATCATTTACACCTGTTACAGTAATAACTTGAGGAGTATTCCAGTTTGCTGAACTAAAAATAACAGACGGTAGAGATGCAGTTCCTTCAGTAATATCACTTGAACTAATATTTATTGTAACATCCGATGAAGGCTGACATATAAGTACAATACTGAATGTAGCTGTACCTCCAGCTTCAGTTGTTGATAATCCACTAGTTGGAGAAACAGTGACACCAGCAACATCATTATCGGTATTAGTTGCAGATACATCGGAAGGATTAATTACACTATAATTTATATCGGTACTTGTAGCCTGAGCTGTAATAATAGTATAGCTAATATTACCATCAATAATAAAATCATTGACACCGGTAACTGTAATCGTTTGATTTGCACTATAGTTTGCAGGTGTAAACATAACACTAGCAGGAAGAACTGTTCCTTCGGTTAAATCGTTTGAACTTAAACCAATAGTAACATTAGCCGATGGTTCTGTATTTAGCCTGATAGTAAAAGTTGCTGTTCCGCCTGCTTCTGTTGTATTCCCACTAATTGTAGAAACTGTAATTCCCGGAGTACGAACAACTATAATAACAGGATTAGAAAATGGTATTTCACAGTTTTCATTATCCGCTTTTAATGTAAATGGATTATTCCCAAAAATAGTTAAATACGAAAATGGGATATTTATTGAAAGATTAGTTCCTGTACCAAGTTCAGATGCAACAAGAGTTGTACCTTGATATACTTTATATTTAATTCCATTTGTTGCAGAATTAATAGTGATTGTACCATCTTTACCTGGATCTACTGTATTTCCTGATACTGTTAAACCTACATTAGGTAAATTTTTAACAAGTATTGTAAAATTTCGTGATGTATTTACACAACCTGATTTATTAACGTATAAGGAATAATCGGTTGCTTCATCAGTTAATGCAGCACTTGGAATCGTGAGAATTTTGGATGTAGAAACTGTTGTTTCTCCTTTTTTCCAAATATAACTTGCATTTGCTTCATCAGCACTTAACGATAATGTTTCACCAACACAAACTGCTGTATCACCAGTAAATGAAGTATTAGGAGAAATTGAAACTGTAAAATTACGAGTTGAAGTACACGAACCTTTAACAACTGTTAGCGACCAGTTGCCTGCAGAATATGACCCCCATGCTTTATCCAATGTTTTTAAAGTACCTACTGGAACAGTTGTACCATTATATTTCCATGCATATGAAGTCGCTCCGGTTTCTTGTGCAACAAGATATAAACTTACTCCAACACAAACAGTTGTATCACCACTAAACTCAAGATCGGGGCCAACATATACAGAGAATTCCTGAATAACTTGTGATAAACCATCATCAACCATTACATAAATAATTGCACTTCCCGATTTATTTGCAACAGGAGTAACTGTTACTGTTCTGTTTGTTCCACTACCTCCTACTACTATTGAACTGTTTGGCACAAAAGTAGGGTCGGCAGAAAAGCCGGTAACTGTTAAAGTTGAAGATGGATCTACATCGTTCACAGTAAATGGAATTGCCGGAGTTGGATTATTAGTACAAAGATTCTGATCGGCAATAGCAGAAATTGTTGGAGGAGTATTTATTGTTATATAAACTTTTTCTGTGTTATCGGATTCTCTACCTTGAACATTTGTAGCTATATAATCGAAAGAAGTTTTACCAATAAAATCTGGAGTAGGTACAAAATTCAAGTTTCCTAAGCTGGCATAGGGTATAATAGCTCCAGATAAAACAGCAGTAGAATTAAGTCGAAGTGTTCCATTTGCTGGAAGGTTAAGAATAGTAACACTTGCTATTGCTTGCTCTGTAGGATCAAAAAATTTCTTTGTAAAATCCAGTTGTTTAAAAATAACTGTTTTATTAGGTAGTGTATCTTTATAAATATCTCCTATATATGGAACAAGACCATCTTCACATTTAGTTGCACTTTGCGTTACATTAATTATAACTTCAGAATAACCTAAATCAATAGCATTGAACCAGGTATTCATTGTATTTCTATTGCCATTAAAATTCATATTTTCGAGAGCAGAATTCCATGACCATGTACGAGGAACATTTTGATTAACAATTAAATTCTTTTGTTGAGTTTCATCCATAAGTCCATTTCCTGTTTCATCACCCCAACGTGAAATATATGTGTCATCCCAATAAATTGATGCATTTAGTTTTTTAAATGGACGAATAGCAGAAGTATTAACTCCATCGAGCTGTTCAACATCATAAACAGGAAAGTGAGTTGGACCCCTTCCCAGAAAAGTTGAAGAAGCTTTATATGTTCCATTTGCAACTTCGGCGCCAGCATCATTTTTAAAATCCCAAAGTATATAATTATTCCCTTTTCGCATATCGCGATATATCACTCGATCACTTCCTCCAGTTGAATATGTGTCATCTCCTGTTAAATCGAGTAAAATTGCTGTAAACCCATCGATATTTGAGTTTATTTTGAAAATAGCTATTGAGCTGTAAATGCAACCCACCCTATTCTTCTCTAAATTAATTGTATTATCAGTAAAAGTAGCTTGTTGAGGAATACTGTCGTAATTATATTTATAAAACAAAGTATCATTCGCCCAAACCTTAACTCTGGGTGGAGCAAGACGAGTGTTTGGCCAAATACTTCGATCTGGGTCGTTTAAGAATATTCTGTATTCTGAAGCATTTGCTGTTTGATCATTATCTTTACTTTGAGCACGTTCAATATAGTTACTTTCATCAACTGGCCGAATTAATCCATAAGAATTCGATTGAAAAATAAACGAGTATGGATAAAATTCAAAATTTATTTTATTTATAAATTCATCGGAAGTAAAAATGTAAAAATATGCATTTACTTTATTTGCAGTAAAACTAGTATTAGTCATCTGCCATGCTTTAGACCATAATCTACCGGCAGATCTATTAGGTTCACCAGGATTTGTTATAACATTGTTAGCAGCATCGGTAACTGTAACATCAAAATATTGTAATGCAAATCTATCAGGTGTGGTATTCTCTCTGAACTCAATATAGTAGTCGCCAGTTTCTGTTGCGGTAAAAGTATAAGCTGTA
>MENE01000001.1:8409-8849 GCA_001769005.1 Bacteroidetes bacterium GWA2_31_9b
GTTCTTACCCTAAAAAATACTCGTGATGGATCAGTAATATTCACACTATAATAGGGTCTTATACGCATACCAAAATACATTTTCTCTCCTGCGTTAAGCCTTATATTAATTCTCTTTTCAGAAGCACAATTATACATTCCAAAGCCTTGTCCTACAGTTCCAAAAACATTAAACTCAAGCCAAAGCCTATCTGTTGAACTTGGCATTAATTGTTTTGTTCCCTCTTGTGAAAACACATTTATAGAAACTAATAATAATAAAGGAAGTAAAAACTTTCTCATAAAATTTATATTTATAATTTTCTTAAAATCCAATATAATATTACATAATAAATAACCACCAGATGTATCTGTATCTTTATTATTTATTATGTTTTTGATTAATGTATCGAGATCTTACACGAATGACTTTTAACATTTAACTTTAAATACTTTTCGTAT
>MENE01000001.1:8871-11276 GCA_001769005.1 Bacteroidetes bacterium GWA2_31_9b
TTTAATGTTTTAAACAAAAAAAATATTTTTTTTTAATTTGTTTATTAAGAATATTTTACTTCAATTCTTAATGCTTATTTAAAGCATTGATTTTATTACAAAATTTGGTTACAATAGTTTATATGTTTAAAAACATATTTTTAACAGTTTTCATAAAAAAAGCCATCAAATTGATAGCCTTACTCAAAATTTTATAAAATCTAATTAAAATATATCAATTGCTTCAACAAACTGAAATTCAGAGCGTTTTAAATTCGATTCAAATAATTCTCCTAACTCCATCATATCTAAATCATCAGATTCATAATACCAATGTATATCTATGTTTTTTATTTTATCAATTTCTTCAAGTTCGATTAAAAGATTTAATATTTTTTTTGTAGACGAAGTGTTTATATATTCCATTTTCATTTCAAAACGAACATTTTCAGCTTCCAATTGTCTAATCCAAAAAAATACAGGTTCATAAAACTTATGAACGTCTTCGGGTAAAGACCTGCCTTTAATAATCATTTTTCCATTTGTATAAAATTCTACTAATGGAGTGGTATCTGTACCTTCAATAAATAAGTTTTGCATCTCTTTCTAACAATTTTTAAAATCCATATCAAAAGTAATAGATTTTTTTATAAATCAATACAATAGAAAAACAAAGTTTTTAAAAGTTATAAAGAAAATTACTTTAGTCTTGTGCATTTAAGCAGTGAAAATGCATCATTCCCTGTATTGAAAAGTAAATCTATAATGCTTAGGTTTGGTAAATAACCGTACTTTGAATTAAAAACCTGAATATACTCACAGGGATAGAAATCTGAATCACACAAATCTTTCTTTGGATGAATTAAATATCGAAAATCATCATATTCATTGAGTGAATCTAAATTAAATGATGATGTTCTATTAATCTGTATATCAATATTTAAGAGCTTTAAAATGGTGCTTTGTAATTCTGAATTAAAATCAATAAGCAAATCGTATTTTTTTGTATAAAATGGCAATAAATCGTCTGCATAAAATTCAAAAAAAGGAGATGAACGATATGCCGATTCTATTGATTTCCAATGTAATTTTTGCCAGCTTGTTGTATATTCAATCTGAACCTCATTGATTTTCATCTTACGAGCAGTTTTTCTTATAGGAATTGATAGTGTTAAAGCTCCATTCGCTCCATAAATTGTACAACGGTTTCTGAAAGTTTGCTTTATAAAATTTTCATGCGCTTCAATCCAGATTTCATCATACGAAATAAGCTTTGTATAATACTGAACTGGAGCTAAATATGCAGTTGAAAGCAAAACTTTATGTTTCATTTTACTCAATTTTATTAAAAAAACGGTTGTGTGTAATTTTTTTTAATCCCTTCTTTTTGTTATTACCTGAATACCATATATGCGAGCATTTTCCTATTATATGACTTTCTGGTAAAAATCCCCAATTTCTGGAATCATTCGCATTATCACGATTATCATCTATTACAAAGTAGTAATCATTTTCAAATATATATTCAATTGTACTGCTCTCAATTATATCAATTGTATTTTCTTCAAAACGTTCAATTATATCTTTATAAAGTAATATATTATTTTTTGATAACGTAATTTTTTGACCTTTAGCAGGTATCAACAATGGCCCAAAATTTTTCATATCCCATTTATCAGATACTTCATTCAGAAAGAAATGATTCTCGTCTGATTTTGAATTATTTAATCGATAAATATTTTTAATTTCCTTTTCAGCTTTTAGTTTATCAACATTATTTTTTGATGTTGAAATAATAATATTGTTTTTTTCATTTCGTGATCCTTCAATAATATCATACCTTTCAAATATCTCAAGATTAATTTCTTGATTCACTGGTTCTACAACATAATTAAAAGTTAAATTATTTTCATCAACATCAGTTGGTACACCATTAATATGAATCTTGTAATTTATTATTTGAATTGTATCACCGGGCAAACCAATAATTCGAGATATTTTTGATGTACGTTTATCAATTGGTTTTTCGTATTCATACGGTGTATTATATAATATTACATTAAACCGGTTTAATTTTCCAAATTTCTTTAAACGAGTATATGGAAGTTCAATAATTTCTGAATAATAATTTGTTCCAAAAAAAGGAGCACTAAGTAAAGTAATTGGAAGTCGAGCTCCATAGTCAATTTTAGTTATAGAAATTAATTCGCCTGGCAATACTGTTTGACCCATATTTGTTGATGGAACAATGCATGTTTCAATAATAAAACCTTTTACCAGCAAGAGTAAAAAAAGTGCAATAACAAATGCAAAAAGCCAACTTCTTGAACCTCTTGATTTCTTTCTGGATAATGTTTTTTTCTTTAGATTTTTACCTTTTTTTGCCAATTGATTTTCATTATTAAATAAAAAATACATCAGTCAAA
>MENE01000001.1:11322-20370 GCA_001769005.1 Bacteroidetes bacterium GWA2_31_9b
CCCCAATATCTTGAATCGGCTGAGTTGTGTCTATTATCACCCATCATGAAATAATAGTTCATTTTAAATGTATATGTACTTGCTTCAACTCCATTAATAAGGATTTTACCATCAACAATATTTAATTTATTGCCTTCGTAGGTTTCAATTATTCTGCTATAAAATGGCAAGTTTTTTAAATTTAACTGAACTGTTACACCTTTTTTAGGAACATAGAGTGGTCCAAAATTATCTTCATTCCACATAAAATCTGAACTAAATGGGAATATTGAAATGTTAGACATATTTGTATTTGTATTTTCATACTTTGTTACACTTGTTACAGCAGGAAAATTTTTCAGATTTTCTACATTTTCATTGGTTAATGGTAATTCATACACTGAATTTGAAGCAATATAACGTCTATCGTCAACAGCAATATCGAGTTTTTCCAAATGTTTTGAGTTTATTTCTTTTCCATTTGTTTTTACAAAATAATCATATTGCATTTCTTCAAAATGAGGTTGCTTATTATTGTTTACAAAAGCTTGACCATGTACAATTTTTAATGTATCTCCGGGAATAGCAACACATCTTTTAATGTAGTTTTCTCGTTTATCAACAGGTCTAACAACAATACTGTATTTATCCTTTACCATTTTTCGCATTATACTTACATATTCGTCGAATGATTTTATAGGATTACCCATTTGCATATCTCGTTGCATATATTCATAAGCATTTTCGCGAACAATACCATAATAATCTTTTTCCTGCATTTCAACAACTACTGTATCACCAGCAGGGAAGTTAAATACAACAATATCGTTACGCTTAATATCTCCAAAACCGGCTATTCGTTTATATGGGCGTTTAATCCATTCTAAATATGATTTTGTACTTTTAGTTAATGGCAAAGTATGATGAGCAAAAGGAAACGAAATAGGTGTATTTGGCATTTTAGGTCCATAACTTACTTTACTAACAAATAAATAATCACCAACAAGTAATGTTTTTTCCATTGATGATGTTGGAATAGTATATGCTTCAATTAAAAACATACGAATTAATGTTGCCGCAATTACAGCAAAAATCAATGCATCAATCCATTCAATCACTGCACTTTTCTTTTGGGGTTCGTCTCTTTTTTTCCAGAAAGTCCAATTCACTTTTTTCGTTATATGCATATCAATTATAACGATCAAACCAAGTAAGAACCATGGATTCTTAATCCAGATAACCCAAAGAATGTAAATAATTACAGTTAATGAGAATTTAAAATACTTGTGTTTTAAAATTTCTTTTAGTGTCATTTCGTATGTATTTGTTATTATAATTTTAAGAGATCATTCATAGTAAAATATCCTTTTTTCCCGTAGATATATTCGGCAGCAAGAATTGCACCTAAAGCTAATCCTTGCCTGCCTTTTGCATCATGTTCAATTTGAATTTTATCAAAAGTTGATTCATAAATTATTTTGTGATTTCCAGGAACAACTCCTTCACGAAATGAATTTATTACCAAATCATTCTCATTTTTTGAATCTTCATTAACCAATTTTGTTTTTCTTTTAATATTTTCAATAATTCCTTGAGCTAAAGTTATTGCAGTTCCACTTGGAGCATCCAGTTTTTGAGTATGATGTGTTTCTTCAATATGAACATTGTATGTTGGTTGATTATCGATTATACGCGCTAGAAATGTATTCAGTTTAAAAAGTATATTTACTCCAAGGCTATAGTTCGATGCATAAAAGAATGTTTTCCCTTCGTTTTTACAAAGTTGAATTACTTCACTTAATTTATTTATCCAACCAGTTGTTCCACAAACAACAGGAATGTTTGAGCTGAAACATATTGTAATATTATGATATGCACTATCGGGAGTAGTAAATTCTATTGCAACATCAATATTTTTTAGGTTCTCAGACGAGAGTTTGATTAAATCATCTTTATCAATTATTAAACCAATTGAGTGACCGCGCTCTATCGCAAGTTTTTCAATTTCTTTACCCATTTTACCATAACCAATAATTGCAATTCTCATCATATAAAATATTTAGTGCAAAGTATAAAAGTTTATTTAAAAGTATTGTAAAATATTATTAATTAATGTTAAATACCATATAAACTTTAGGCATTTTAGATCATTTTAGGCACTTCAAACTTTTAAATGGTAAAGATAAAAAAAGGGAAGCATAATTGCTTCCCTTGAATCTAAATATTATAGAATAAATTATTTATTCACTGTTTTTACCACTTCGGCAAATGCTTGAGGATGATTCATAGCTAAATCGGCAAGTACTTTTCTGTTTAAAGCAATACCTTTTTTGTTTAATTTTCCCATAAATTCTGAGTATGATAATCCGTGTTCTCTAACACCTGCATTAATTCTCTGAATCCAAAGTGCTCTGAAATTTCTCTTTTTTACTCTTCTGTCTCTGAATGCATAAACCATTGCTTTTTCAAAAGCATTGACTGCAACAGTCCAAACATTTTTTCTTGCACCAAAGTACCCTTTGGTCATTTTTAAAACTTTTTTTCTTCGTGCTCTTGAAGCAACCGAATTTACTGATCTTGGCATAATTTTTTGTTTTTTGAATGGTTAGCGGTCGATTTCATCCGACACTTTTTAGCTAATTCATTCTGGTTAATTACTAATAATCTTTTCCGATTAAAATACTATTTCATAGCTAATAATAGTTTCACATTTTTTTCGTCAGTTTTATCAACTTGTCCGAAATAACCAAGGTTTCTTTTTCTTTTGTTAGATTTCTTGGTTAAGATGTGACTTTTGAAAGCATGCTTTCTTTTAATCTTCCCTGATCCGGTTAAGCTAAATCTTTTTTTAGCTCCCGAATTTGTCTTCATCTTTGGCATTGTACTAAAAATTTAATTAAATGTTTACTACTTCTTTTTTATTGCTTTTGGGGCAATAAAAATTATCATTCGCTTACCTTCTAAACGAGGCAACTGTTCTACTTTTCCATACTCCTCAAGATCCTGAGCTAATCTAAGAAGCAAAATCTCACCTTGCTCTTTAAATAATATTGATCGGCCTTTAAAAAACACAAAGGCTTTTACTTTAGCTCCATCTTCAAGGAATTTTTGAGCATGTTTAAGTTTAAAATTATAATCGTGCTCATCTGTTTGTGGCCCGAAACGAATTTCTTTAAGGATCACTTTTACAGCTTTCGATTTAATTTCTTTTTGTTTCTTTTTTTGTTGATATAAAAATTTTTGATAATCAACAATTTTACAAACTGGGGGATCGGCGTTAGGTGAAATTTCAACTAAATCGAGTTCTAATTCTTCTGCTTTCTTTAAAGCATCTTGAATCAAATACACATCGGGGTTTTCAATATTATCACCCACGAGTCGAACGGCTTTAACGCGAATATGTTCGTTTATTCTGTGTGCAGCCTGTTGTACTTTTTTGTTAAAAATTGGTCCAGCTATGTCTTGGTCCTCCCAAATATTTTAGTTAAAAATAAAGTTAATTATATTTAAAATTTTTCAGTTTGAGCCTTAATTTCATTATTAATAAACTCTACAAATTCGTCTAAACTTTGGGATCCTAAATCACCAACACCTTGTTTCCGAACCGAAATTGTATTATTCTCTACTTCTTTTTCACCAACAACAAGAAGGTATGGAATGCGCTTCAACTCATTGTCTCGTATCTTTTTACCTATCTTCTCGTTACGGTCATCAATTAGAGTGCGAATATCGTAATTATTTAGGAAATTCAAAACTTTTTTAGCATAATCGTTAAATTTTTCGCTAATAGGCATGATTACAACCTGATCAGGTGTTAACCATAATGGAAATTTTCCTGCTGTATGTTCAATCAAAACAGCAACAAATCGTTCCATTGAACCAAAAGGTGCACGGTGAATCATTACCGGGCGATGTTTTTGGTTATCTGCTCCTATGTATTCCAACTCAAAACGATCGGGCAAATTGTAATCTACCTGTATTGTACCTAATTGCCATTTACGGCCAATTGCATCACGAACCATAAAGTCAAGCTTTGGTCCATAGAATGCTGCCTCGCCATATTCAACAACATAGTTTAAATCTTTTTCTTTTACTGCTTCAAGAATTGCTGTTTCAGCTTTTTCCCAGTTTTCGTCGGTGCCAATATATTTGGTATGATCGTTCGGGTCGCGCAGTGAAACCTGAGCAATATAATCTTTAAAATCGAGTGCACTAAAAATAATAAAAATGATATCCATTACTTTTTTAAACTCATCTTTAAGCTGATCGGGAGTACAGAAAATATGTGCATCGTCTTGTGTAAATCCACGTACACGAGTTAATCCGTGCAACTCACCACTTTGTTCGTAGCGGTATACAGTTCCAAACTCAGCATAACGAACAGGTAAATCTTTATAAGAATGCTGGCTCGATTTGTAAATTTCGCAATGGTGAGGACAGTTCATTGGTTTTAATAAAAACTCTTCGCCTTCGGTAGGTGTATGTATAGGTTGAAACGAATCTTTCCCATATTTTGCATAATGGCCGGATGTTACCCAAAGTTCTTTTAATCCTATATGAGGAGTAATAACCTGTTGGTATCCATATCGTTTTTGAATTTTCTTTAAAAAATTTTCGAGTCTTTCACGAAGCATTGCTCCTTTTGGCAACCACAATGGAAGTCCTGGTCCTACTCGTTGTGAAAAAGTAAATAACTCAAGCTCTTTACCAATTTTTCTGTGATCTCGTTTTTTTGCTTCTTCCAATAAAACCAAATATTCTTCAAGCATTTTTTGTTTTGGAAAAGTGATACCATAAACACGAGTTAATTGCTTACGCTTTTCGTCACCACGCCAGTATGCTCCTGCTACACTTAATACTTTAAATGCTTTTATAGGTTCTGTATTAGGCAAATGAGGGCCACGACATAAATCGGTAAAATTGCCTTGTTTATATAAAGTTATTGTGCCATCTTCAAGATCGCTAATTAACTCTGTTTTATATTCATCACCCTTTTTAGTAAAAAACTCAAGGGCATCTATTTTCGATACTTCGGTTCTTGTAAAATTATTTTTCTGTTGAGCAAGTTCCAAAACTTTTGCTTCGATTTTTGGAAAATCAGCATCGGTAATAACTTTTCCATCAGCTAAATCAACATCATAATAAAAACCATTTTCAATGCTTGGACCTATTCCGAATTTCATTCCCGGGTATAAACTTTCTAATGCTTCAGCCATTAAGTGTGCAGATGAATGCCAGAAAGCATCTTTTCCTTCTGTATCATCCCATTTGTGTAATTTTATTCGGGCGTCGGCATGAATTGGTCGTGCCAAATCCCATACTTCACCGTTTACACTTATTGAAAGTACTTCTTTAGCTAACCGAGGACTAATATTTTCGGCAATCTCATAACCGGAAACACCTTTAGGGTACTCTCGTATTGAATTATCGGGTAATGTTATTTTTATCATTATTCATTTATTTACAAGTTTGCAAAGATATAAAAATATTCCTGTTTTATAAACAAAAAATTTTACTAAAAGTAAGCCTTTCAATTAAAAACAACGGTTTGATCATTACGTTTTTGAAAACTACAAAAATCATTTTTTTAATTTTATTAGTACGCTTATAAATCAACAGTCTTCTTTATAAAATCTTTATATCTACAACCAAAATCTTTACATAATATTTATGAAATGGCCAGTAACTTTGTACTGTAAATAGATTGTTTATAAAGTTTACATATCATATTATAAAAATATGTTTAAAATAAAATTTAATAATACTGTATTTGTAACATCTTTAATTTTAATAATTGAAGGATTATCTAATCTTTTCTGTGTTCCATTTGCACTTTATTATAACGAGTCAATTACACCATTTCTTCTTCCAGGAATCATAACTATTGCATTTGGGTTATTATTCTTCTTTTTTTCAGAAAACAATATCAATAAAATTAGCGACAAACACCAAATTATTGTATTACTGTTCTATTCTTGGCTTTTATTTATTGTACTTGGAACTTTACCTTTTCTAATAGACAAATCAGTATCTTCCAATATTAATATCCTTTTTGAAACGGTTTCTGGTTTTACAACTACAGGTACAACAATATTATCAGAAGTTGAAAATTTACCTAAATCAATACTTTTTTGGAGAAGTTTTACTCACTGGTTAGGCGGTATTGGAGCAATTATTACAGCAATATTTATTCTCTCTGATCTTAATTTTGGAGGAAATAAGTTATTTTCTTTTGATTCAAATTCATTAACAAAGCCTGTTAATCGATTCCGAAATATTATTTCAATTGTAATACTTATATACTTCATTTTAACTTTTACTCAAGTTTTATTTCTATACATAGGTGGAATGAACTTTTTTGAAAGTATTTGCATTTCATTCGGTACAGTATCAACAGGGAGTTTTGTGCCTACAAATAAAAGTTTAGCAGGTTTTTCACCATATATTCATTATGTAATGATTTTGTTTATGTTCTTATCAGGCATAAGCTATATTTTTTACTATTTTATTATAACTAGAAAATACAGAACGGCTTTTAAGAATGAAGAAGTTAAGGTATTTTCATTAATTATTTTTTTTATTGTCATATTAGTTTGTGGTATCCTATATTTTAAAATGTATAATGATATTGAAACGGCATTCAGGGAAGGTCTTTTTCAAGTCATTTCATTTATAACAACGTCAGGATATTCAATTACCAACTATATGTTATGGCCTAGTTATATTTTGCTAATACTGGTTTTTTTCCTTTTTATTGGTAGTTGTTCAACTTCTGCATCAGGAGGAATAAAAATGTCACGGTTTCTTATTCTGTTTAGAAACTTGAAAGCAACTTTTAAGATGTTAAATCCACAATCAATTGATTATGACGTTAAATATTGCAATAAAAATTTGGATGAAAACACAAATCTTTCAGTATTAACGTATATAGCTGTTTTCGGAATTGTATTTATGCTCGGAACAATGGCTTTATCGTTATTGGAAATAAACTTTAAGGAATCAGCTTTTTTGTCAATTTCTGCATTATCAAGTTTTGGTTATCCTCAAAGTTTGGCAAGTATTCCTGAAGCGGGTAAAATTATATTAATCATTCTAATGCTTCTCGGACGGTTAGAGATTTATACATTTTTACTATTATTTACACCCGGGTTTAGCAATAAATACAGGTAATATAAAAGATATTTTTAACATCAATATTCAAAATGAAAAGAAGTACATATAAAATAGTATTAAAACAAACAGGTAGCTTGCTTATTTTATTGGGAGTTGTTTTTGCTATTTGTATACCGGTTTCTGTGATCTATTCTGAGTGGTATTCAGCTCTTGGTTTTTTAATATCAGCATTAATCTCTGCCGGAACAGGTTATATTCTGCACAAAGGTTTTTTTCATGCAGATGAACCTATGTACCATCATGCACTTATTATAGCTGCTTTTAGCTGGTTGCTGGGAACAATTGTGGGAGGTTTACCCTTTTTTGTTATTGCACATATTACCCCTGTTGATGTTATGAATCAATTTATACCACAAGGATCAACATATACATTTTCAAGCATGGTTTATTTTAAAAACTACGTGCATTGTTTTTTTGAGAGCATGAGTGCTTATACAACATCAGGACTTACTATGGCAGTTCATGAACCATCGGTTGGTAAAGGAGTTCTCTTTTATCGTTCATTTGCACAATGGTTAGGTGGAGCAGGATTTATTATAATGGCTTTAGCTGTTTTCAAACAATTCTCAGGTAAAAGTGCAGTGTTACTTTATGGTTCTGAAGCTACAGGCATGAAGCTTAAGCCGAGGATAATTGAAACTACAAGATATATTTGGAAAGCCTATTTAATTGTTACCATTTTTTCATTTGTTTATTTAATTATAGGTACCTATTTCATCTTACCTGATTATCCTCTAAAAGACAATATTTTCGATTCCCTTAATCATGCATTGGCAGGGCAATCAACAGGTGGTTTTAGTACTTTAGATAATAGTATAGCGGAATACAATTCTCCTTATATGGATATGCTTTATTTATTACCAATGATTATAGGTGCTTTCTCATTGCCATTTTTTTATAAAGTAATTTTTGAAAGAAAAATAAGTGAATTTTGGAATGATATTCAAACTCGTGGACTGATTATTTTATTTATTGTTGGAAGTATTATTCAGTCTTTGTTACTTTTATTTGCGAATTCTGTTTCAAATCCTTTTCGTGAAGGTGTTTTTCAATTTGTAAGTGCATTATCAACTACTGGTTGGCAAACATCGAATATTGCCGGGTGGGACTGGTTATCAATAGTTTTTGTAGTAGCTACTGCATTATTTATTGGTGGTGCTTCAGGATCAACTGCTGGAGGTATTAAAATGGTTCGTGCTTTACTTATAGGCAAAGGTCTTCGATGGCAGGTAAATAAAGTTTTCTTTTCAGATAATACCATTAAAACAATCAGGTTTAACAACAAAACAATGCTACCTGATGATATGAATGAAGAATTTACACAGGCTGCTTCTTATGCAATCATGTTTTTTATGCTCATTATTATCTCTGCAATACTTGGTACTTTTTTAATAGGAAACAATTTTGATTTTGCTGATTCGTTATTTGAATCAGCATCGGCTCAAAGTACAGCCGGGTTATCGACAGGAATTACTGATCCATCAATGTCACCATTTCTTGAGCTTATATATATATTTCAAATGTGGGCTGGAAGATTGGAATTTATTCCGGTTCTTGCATTGATAAGAGCGATTTTTTTAGGTACAAACCCAAGAAAGATTTAAATATTTTTTAATTTGAAATGAAAAGCCTTAAATTACTGATAAATTTGTTTTCATAATATTGAATATGAATCGAAAGAGAGAAATAAAAGAAAAATCATTACTGAATAGAATTTTTCAGATTAATCATTATATTCTAACTATTGTAATAATTGGATTTACAGCATTTCTTTGTACTCCTCTTTCAAAAACACCAAATTACCATGTTGTTTCGTTTATATTAATATTTGTTGTTTCCATTATGGCAACATTTATGGAGGTTGGTCCAATTTTACTTGCTGCAATGCTTAGTTCA
>MENE01000001.1:20377-24137 GCA_001769005.1 Bacteroidetes bacterium GWA2_31_9b
GGAATTTCTTTTTTATTCCTCCACATTTTACTTTTCATATCGAAAAAACAGAAGACATTTTAATGTTTGGAATATTTTTCTTTATTGCTCTGCTAAATGGTATTTTAACTTCAAGAGTTCGTAAGCAGGAAAGGTTAACACGCGACAGAGAAGAACGAACCAATGCTTTATTCCAGCTTACTAAAGAACTTTCAAAAACCAATGGTATTGATGAGATTTTATCTGTCTCAATCAATGAAATTAAAAATCATTTTCAAATTAATGTTTATTTTGTTTTAAGAGAAGAAAATAATTACAACTCTGCATCAGAAAATTTATATCATGAAAAAAATACTGTTCAAAAGGATTATCTTTTAGCAGACTCCGTTTTTAAACAAATAAAAAAAACAGGAAAATTAAATGATAATTTACCAGCAGGAGATTATACATATTATCAATTACCCGGAATTAGATTGAAACAAATTGCTATTGCAGTTCATAATAATGATTCAATAGCAAATGACAAAATTACGTTTTGGGATACATTCCTAACCCAAATCTCCAATACATTGGAACGTGAATTTTTGAAAGAGTTAGCAAAAAAAGCTCGTTTTCTTGATGAATCAGACAGATTATATAAAACCCTTTTTAATTCTATTTCACATGAATTACGAATTCCTGTAGCAACCATACTTGGTGCTTCTGATGCTTTATTAACATCATCTCATTCGGGAAACGTTCAATCTGCTTTATGTAACGAGATATTTACCGCATCAATACGTCTAAACCGTTTAATTGAGAACTTGTTAAACATGTCGCGGTTGGAAAACGAACGTATTTCAATCCACTTAGATTGGCATGAGTTTAATGATCTTGTAAATAAAGTTCTTGATGAATTGAAAGATGAACTAAAACTATTTACTATTATTGTTTCTATTCAGGAAGATATGCCTCTTGTTAAAATAGATTTTGGTTTAATGGAACAAGTTTTATATAATCTTTTGTTCAATTCGTGCCAACACGCTCCTGTAGCTTCAAACATCAGGTTAATTGCAAAATTTAAAAATAATGAACTTATAATTCAAATAATGGATCGAGGGCCAGGATTTCCTGAAGATTCAATAAATAATGTATTCAATAAATTTTTCAGAATTGATAATTCAAAAACTGGTGGTTTAGGCTTAGGTTTATCAATTGTTAAAGGATTTGTTGAAGCGCATAAAGGATCGGTAATTGTTGAGAACAGAAAAAATGGTGGAGCCAGATTCACCATTAGAGTTCCATCTGAGAATCCAGAAATTAACTTTTTGACAAAAGGAAAACATGAATGAAAATGAAACCATATTAATTATTGATGATGAATTGCAAATTCGCCGTTTACTCGAAATAACGCTTTCGGCCGATGGCTATAAGGTTCTGTATTCAGCAAACGGAAAAGAAGGCTTAATTGATGCAGCTACGCATCACCCATCACTTATTATTCTTGATTTGGGTTTACCTGATATTGATGGTCAGGAAATTTTAAAAAAACTACGTGAATGGTATTTTAAACCAGTTATTATTTTATCCGTTCGCAATTCGGAAGACGAAATTATAAAGGCATTAGATAATGGAGCAAACGATTATCTTACAAAACCATTCAGAAGCAGAGAGCTGCTTGCAAGAATTCGTTCTGCAATACGACATGGAGAAAACAAAGCGGACGAAACACTCTTTAAATTTGGTTCACTAACTATTGATATTGCGAATCATATTGCAAAGAAAAATGATGAGATTTTAAAACTGACTACAACTGAATTTTCGTTGCTTTGCTTAATGGCTAAAAACGAAGGACGGGTTCTCACTCATCAATATATACTCAAAGAAATATGGGGTTTTGGTTATACAGAACAAACTCAATATTTACGAGTTTTTGTTGCCCAAATAAGAAAGAAAATTGAAGATAATCCATCAAAACCTACTCTATTAATTACAGAATCGGGTATTGGATACCGGTTTGGTGAATAATGACCCAAAATGTCGTTTGGAGAACCCCATGCTCGGCGGCAATTACTCGCTAACGCTCATGAGAAAAGTTGCAATACCGTCGTATATAAAAAAGAGCTTTTTATTTTTATTGAATATCCAATATCCAACATTCAATTTTGAATTCCGAAAGAATTAAAAAAACTTCATCATTTATTATTCTGTGTTCGATATTGGAAATTATAAATATTCTTGCTTCGAGAAAGAGAAACTCCTCGCTCGGTGGCAATTACTCACTAACGCTCATGAGAAAAGTTGCAATACCGTTGTATTTAGTTTCTTTGTACACAAAACAGCAAGTAACATTCTGATATTAAAGTTTATTTTGAATTTTTCATGACTTCTGAATCCTATAACACATACTTTATACCTTATGCCCTATAACTTATATACTGAATTCTGAATCCTTTTATCTTTTTACTTTTATCCTGTCTTTCAGCAGGCTGGTTCGCAATTATCGAAAATGTTTTTTTGAGACAACCTCTTTTATGTTGATTCAAAAATATCTAATTAAAGAAATTATCGAGTTTTTTAATAGCCGATGGAATTGCAAATACTACAACCCGGTCATCTGTTTCAATGAGAGTATCACCCTTGGCAATAAACCCTTTATGATCGCGAATATATCCACCAACAATTGCATTTTTAGGGAACTCTATATCTCGAAGTTTCCCTTTTGTAATCAGTGAACCTTCACGAGCAATAAGTTCAAGCACTTCAGTATCTGATCCTGTTAAGCATTTCATCGATTCCACATCTGAACTCATTGTATATTTATATATTCGACTTGCAGTTATTAACTTTTTATTAATAATGGTATCAATACCCATGCTTTCACCAAGATCGATATAATCAATATTTTCAATTTCAGCAATGGTTTTTTTAACTCCCATCCGTTTAGCTAAAACACACGATAACATATTTGTTTCGGAATTTCCTGTAACTGCAATAAATGTATCCATTTTAGCTAATCCTTCGTTCATTAATAAATCGATATTGCTTCCATCGCCATTAATAACTATTGAATTCTTTAAATAATCGGCCAATTTGTAACTTTTATCTTTATCTTTTTCGATGAGTTTTATTTTAAACCTTCCTTCGAGCATTTTAGCTGTTCGTTTACCAATTCGACTACCACCAATTATCATTACGTTTTTCACTTCGAGTTTCTTTTTACCCGAATATTTCATAACATCATCAAAACCTGATTTGTTAGTAACAACATAAACCAGGTCGTTTACCATAAATGTATCGAGGCCACGTGGAATTATTGTTTTTCCGTCACGGGTTATAGCAACTGCCCTGAATTCAATATCTTTATTTTGTTTAGTAACATCTATAAGAGTTTTATTAATAACCGGAGCGTTTTCGTCAAGTTTTAGAACATATAACGAAAGTTTTCCACCTGAAAAATCGACCACTTCAGAAATTTCATATCCAAGTAAATTAACCATTTCGCGTGCTGCAATTCGTTCCGGGTAAATTAAATAATCGATACCCAAACCTGTGAAATGTGCAATGTTTTCAGGTTCAATATATTCGTAATTATCTACCCGTGCAATTGTTTTTTTAGCACCCAGTTTTTTAGCAATCATCGATGCCAGAATATTTGATTCCTCTGTATGAGCAACTGCTATAAATAAATCTGCCATTTTTACATGTGCATCTTTTAGTACTTCGAATGAAGTTGCTGAACCTGAAATAGTCATCAGGTCGAGATTTGCATGAATTTCTTTCAATTTTTCTTCATCAGAAT
>MENE01000001.1:24481-24638 GCA_001769005.1 Bacteroidetes bacterium GWA2_31_9b
TGGTACGAGGTTTTCTTGACGCGCATTGGTACAAATCCAAAATAGTTGATAATCT
Source organism: Bacteroidetes bacterium GWA2_31_9b (assembly GCA_001769005.1). Lineage (GTDB taxonomy): Bacteria > Bacteroidota > Bacteroidia > Bacteroidales > UBA12077 > UBA12077. The sequence continues at coordinate 24,537 of MENE01000001.1, forward strand.
TTACAGATCAATATTTATACATTGCGCACTAGATATCTGATTTACTTCTAAAAAATTTTGTGGTTGGTGCGCATTTCTTCATTAATCCTATCTTCTACAAAG
>MENE01000002.1:0-6574 GCA_001769005.1 Bacteroidetes bacterium GWA2_31_9b
TTTTCTTTAGGTATTACATAATCGGGAGTATTTGTTTTTGAAGAACAAGCAAATAATAAAAAGATTAAAAAGGGTAAAAAATATTTCATTGTATCAGAATGATTAAGTTTGTGTCAAAAATAATTTATTTTATGCAAACAAAAAACCGGCTTTTTTGCCGGTTTTAAATGTTTTCTTAGAATGCTATTTAATATTGTCAAATCGAACACCGAGCATAATTTCAATTGTTCCGGAAGTATATTTACCAAGTTCTGAATTAACAATATCGTATGATAATCCAATGTAATATTTATTTTCGTAAACATAGCCTCCCATTATACAAGCATCAAATGGGTTACGATACGTAAGACCAAACCAAGCTACTCTTTTGTATGTTGTTTTGGCATTTATTTCGATCTGATACTGGCCCGGAGTCATGTATTTGAATAGTAATGATGGAGTTAATGAAAACTCTCTGTTTAAAATAAAAGTATACCCACCCACAAGATAATAATGTTGGGTTAAACGATTGACCCCTATTTCCATTTCAGTTAATCCATTTAGTTTACTTCCTAATAACTGGTGTGCTGAAATACCAGCAAAGTAACGTGTTGAATATACATAAATACCAAGTGTAGCATCTGGCGCATAGGCTGTTTCTTTTGATCCTGTAAATGCAGGGTCAATATTATCTTCTTCTTCGCCCATATAAATTTTTGTACCATCTAAAGTGTACTGAACGAGTCCAACAGATAATCCTGCGGAAATATGCATTAAATCTGATATCTGGTAATTGTATGCATAAGAACCTCCAAGTGTTAATCGGCTTTCAGGTCCTGTAATATCATTATAAATATATCCTCCATAACCCATAGGTAATTTCTTTAATGGACCATAAGCAGAAATACCCATTGTTCGTGGTGCGTCGGTTATTCCCATCCATTGAATCCGACTATTTGCTCTAATCTGAAAAGCATTAAATGTACCGGCTACACCTGGATTAATTAAATACTCATTAAACATCCATTGAGTATAAAAAGGCATCTGCTGAGCCTTTACCAAGTTGGTAAATACGAAACAGAATACAACAAATATGAGATATTTTATTTTTTTCATATTAACGTACTATTGTTACAGAACCAGACCGAGGTTTTCCTTTTGATTCATATAAATTAATTATATAGTAATATGTTCCTGTGGGTAAATCTTTGCCATTAACTCTTCCATCCCAACATTTGCCTTCGACCCCATTTTTATATCCTATTTGAATATAAACTTGTGTTCCCCATCGGTTAAATATCTGAACAATATTATTGGGGAAGTTATCAATATTTTCAATATACCAGTAATCATTAATTCCGTCGCCATTTGGAGATAAACCTCCGAAAGGTTGAGCGTCCTCAATAAAGTTAAAATAAACTGAATCGGTTTCTGCACATTCGTCAACACTAACTGCTAATAAATAGTACCATCCTGATTCTTCTGGAGTAATACTAGTAGTTGAAGAAGTTGCATTTAGAACACCTGTTGTTGGATACCAATTGTATGTAGCAGAAACTACTGCTGTATTCACTACATTTCCGATAAGCTGAGGAGAGCCTTCAAATTTTATTAAAACTGTATCAACAGATACAAGATTAACATCGGTAATATATAATCCTAAACCCTGCTTCACCATTACTTCAATAGAATTTGAGATTTCCATACAATAGTCATTAACAACTGTAATAATATAATCCGTAGTTACTAACGGGTCGAAATGAACTAATGTTATGTCAGAAATAACAAGTACAGTATCTCTAGGAGGAGAAAATCCATCTTCAGTTAATTGCCAGAAAATGGTATCAATTGATGTTGAAATCACTTCAAAGTTAACTCCTAAATCATATGAGCAAATAGTTGTTGTATCAACATCAACCGTGTACGTAATATCAAAGCTTTCATCTTCAGCAATAACGGTATCAATAGTTTGGAAACAACCTCGACTATCAGTTACCGTAAGAGAATAGTTTCCTAGTTCAAGATTTGATATGTAATCAGATATTGAAATAAAACCATTTGGACCAGTCCAGTTATATAAATACAAAGGAGTACCACCACTTGGATCGGCGTTTATAGCTCCATTTGCAAGCATTGCATTTTTTGGATCACTATTAATACAATATTTATCTTTAACATTTAGTGTAATAGTTATAGCTTCAGGTTCTACAATATCAATAGATGAATTAGCCACACATGAATTTGGCAAGTTACTATCTGTAACAGTAACTGAATAATTACCTGCGGATAAATTGCTAATAGATGCGGTAGTTTCTCCATTACTCCATAGATAAGTATAGGTTGGTGTTCCATTACTAATATCAACAGATATACTTCCATCGGTTAATCCATTACAACTTATATCAACTTTATCTAAAACAATTGACATTGCCGGTTTAAGAACAACTGATGTATCAATTGTAAATTCACAACCATTTACATCCTGTACTAAAATGGTGTAATCACCAGCATCTAAACCAGTAAATAAATTAGATGCTTGTAAAGGATAACCGGTTATTGAATATTGGTATCCGGGTGTACCACCTGTTACAGTAACTATTTCAATTTCACCAACATTAACTGGAACATTACATTCTGATGAATGAGTAACAATAAATGAAGTAATTAATAATTCATCGGGTTGGTTTACAGTTACAGTACTGTCTTGGCTAGTACAACCATCATCATCTCTAATAACAATTACATATGGCCCAGCATACAATCCTGTAAATAAATTGCCGGGTTGATAATTTACACCTCCATCAACAGAATACTCGAAATTACCTGTTCCTCCACTAGCTGTAACAGTAATTGTTCCTGTATTATCACCAAAGCAGGTATTTACATCTGTTATGGTAACTACATCAATAACAATAGGTATAGGTCCTGTTATAACAGCGGCATCAATTGCAGAAATCGTATCACAATCATCGGCAACATAAATTGAATATGTTCCTGGAATTAACCCTAGAAAAGTATTTGAAACTTGGAATGTAATATTATCGAGCGAAAATCTCAATATTCCAGTACCTCCACTTGCTGTTACTATTATTTCTCCATCGAATCCCCCTCCAATACAAGATACAGGGAAAGCTTCAATTAAATCAATTGAAATTGGATCGGGTTCAGTTATTTCAACTGTATCGCTAAATACAATACATAAATTAGCATCGCGAACAGCTATATATACAGAATCTCCTGTTAAACCTGTAAAGGTCCCTGTTGTATTTGACCATTCCGGAACTTCTGTAATAGAATAATTGTATGGAGGTAAACCTCCGGAAGCAATAATTTCTATTTCACCATCACTGCCTCCGTTACATATTACAGAAGTTATATTATAGTTAACTATAATTTCTGTACCTTGTGTAATAGTTATAATAGTATCTTTGGTACATCCACTAATATCAGTAATTGTAAAGATATAAACACCTGCTTTAAGCTCATCGAAAGTTTCTCCACTATTTTTTGGAGCTCCAATATAAGTATCATAAGTATATTTTAAAGCTCCTGTTCCACCTGAAAATTCCAGAGTTACTTCACCAATAGAATCGCCAAAACATAAGTTTTGTACAATAGTTGCATCTGTAATTTGAATTTCTGGTGGTTCCACAACAGTTACAGAATCGATATCAACACAACCATGAGAATCTGTAATCCTTAAATAAAAAGTACCTGCACATACATCAACGGTATCTGTTAAAGCAAAAATATTAGAAAAATCGGATGTTGTACTCCATTCAAAACTAACATATGGAGATTGTCCTCCATATCCAGAAGCCACGACTGTAGCATCACACGTACCAAAACAAGATGTTGATATTCCTGTTATAGATGGAATTGCCTGTGTCATTTCAAATTCACCCGAACCATCCCATTCAGTAATTGTAATATTAAGTGATGAGTCTGCATATAAAACTTGTTCTAGTAGTAAGTCTTTATTTAAATCTTTAAAACTAATTGCAGCTTCCTCAATTAAACCATCTACATCACCAACATTAAAATTATTTACAACAGCTACTCTCCATATACCATTTGAAGGATCTTGTCCGTGTAGTTTTTTCCAATTTCCCGAAAATTTATAATCACCAGAAGCAGGTGAACATGAAGACATTGTTGTTAAAGGAGAAATTCCTAGAGGATCGTTAAAAAAATTTAAAGTCGCTCCAGAAGAAAAATTGCCTGGAGGAATTATTGTACAATATGGTTTCAATTCAACAATAGAATCCGAAGGAGAAATCATATAAACACCCAAATATGCCATGTAATCAAAATTCGATATTTTAATATATACATCAATTTCTGTAGATGTTGAGTCTATAAAATAAGGTGATGGTTTACCTATTGATGCAATTAATTCCTGTAAGTAATTTATTCTAATAACATCTGTTTGATCGGAACATAAAGGATTAGATGATGAAGCTGTTAAAACCAAATCTACATAACCTTCAGATATATCACTATTACCCGGAGAATAGGTTGGGTCAATAATTGTTGGATCATCAAAGGTTCCATCTCCTAAAGTTGACCAAACTATTGAAACAGCAAATGAAGTATCAGCATCAATAACATGATAAGGAGATCCATAACAAACTAATGTATCAATACCTGCAAAAACGATTGGTTCTTGTGAGAATTCAATTGTTACTAAATCTGTTGTTGAACAACCACCAGGGATTGGGGCTTTATTGGCAATAGACCATTGCAAAACATAAGTTCCAAAATCACTAACAATAACATCTGTGTTATTAAGATTAGCATCGGTAAAAGTTACTGTTCCCGGACCACTTATTTTCGTCCATGTTCCAGTTCCTACCGCAGGTATATTACCTGCTAATGTTGTTGTTAAAACTCCACATAAACTTTGATCAGGTCCAGCATTAGCTTGATCTGCATAACTAATCGTTACTTCATCAAAAGTATTACAAGTACCTGCGTTATCAATTGTCCATCGAAATTCATAAATACCATATGCATCAACAGTTGCGGTAGTATTGTTTAAATTAATATTTCCGAAAATAACAGTTCCCGGGCCACTTATTTTTGTCCAGGTTCCAGTACCGACTCCAGAAGAATTACCTTCTAAAGTAGCAACAAATAATCCACATAAATTTTGATCTTCACCTGCATTTGCAGCAGCTGCAAAATTAATTGTTACATCATCCTGAGTTGAACATCCTCCGTTGTTATTAATTGTCCAACGTATAACATATGAACCTACTAAACTTACAGTAGCAGTTGAAGTATTTAAATTTGCATTGCTAAAAGATACTGTTCCTGGTCCACTAACTTTAGTCCATGTACCTGTTCCTGCACTTGGAGCATTTCCTGCTAATGTAGCAACTAATACACCACACAAGTTTTGGTCTGGACCTGCATTTGCTTGTTCTGCATATCGAACAGTAACATCATCCTGTGTAGAACAAAATGCGCCATTTGCTATTGTCCAACGTAAAATATATGTTCCATATAAACTTACGGTTGCAGTAGTATTGTTAATATTTATATTACCAAAAGTTACTGTTCCCGGGCCACTTACTTTTGTCCACGTTCCAGTACCTACAGTTGGAGCATTTGCTGCAAGGGTTGCAACAAGAGTATTACATACATTCTGATCAATTCCTGCATTTGCTTGATCGGCAAAAGTTATTGAAACATCATCCTGGGTTGAACAAAAAACACCATTTGCTATTGTCCAGCGTAAAACATACGTTCCATATAAACTAACTGTGGCTGTAGATGTGGCTGAGTTGGCATTGCTAAATGTAACTGTTCCGGGACCACTTACTTTGGTCCATGTTCCTGTTCCTGCGCTTGGAGTATTTCCAGCAAGAGTTGCAACCAATATCCCACATAAATCCTGGTCTGAACCAGCATTTGCTAATTCAGCAAAACTTATTGTAACATCATCCTGAGTTGAGCAAAAAGCACCGTTTGCTATTGTCCATCTGAGAACATACGTTCCTGCAAGGCTAACTGTTGCAGTTGTATTATTTATATTTATATTTCCAAAAGTTACAGTTCCCGGACCACTAACTTTAGTCCATGTTCCTGTTCCTAATGAAGGATTATTTGCGGCAAGGGTCGCCACCAATGTGTTACATAAATTTTGATCTGGTCCGGCAGAGGCCTGATCAGCAAATGTAATTGTAACATCATCCTGAGTAGCACAAGTACCTGCGTTATCAATTGTCCAGCGTAAAACATAAGAACCAGGCAAACTAACAGTTGCTGTTGATGTATTTAAATTAAGATTACTAAAAGTCACGGTTCCCGGACCACTTATTTTTGTCCATGTTCCTGTTCCTGCACCAGGACTAACAGCTGCCAGGGTTGCAACTAGAGTGCCACATTTATTTTGATCTGGACCTGCATTAGCTGTTGCGGCATAATTAATAGTTACATCATCGGTAGTTGAACAACCACCTCCATTATTAACGGTCCAACGCAAAACATATGAACCATATACAGTAACTGTAGCTGTTGATGTAGGAGAATTGGAATTACTAAAACTAACTGTACTTGGACCACTTATTCTTGTCCAAGTTCCTGTTCC
>MENE01000002.1:6601-7161 GCA_001769005.1 Bacteroidetes bacterium GWA2_31_9b
AGCAACCAATAGTCCGCAAAGGTTTTGATCTGGTCCTGCTGCTGCTTGTTCGGCATATGCTATAGTAACATCATCAAAATGTGTACAACCACTATTATCAATAGTCCATCGCAATACATATGTTCCATAAGAACTAACAGTAGCTGTTGAAGTAGCTGAATTAGCATTGCTAAAAGAAACTGTGCCTGGCCCACTAAATTTTGTCCAGGTTCCTGTTCCAACTGTTGGAACATTTCCAGCAAGTGTTGCTATTAGAGTATTGCATTTATATTGATCTGTTCCTGCATTAGCAACAGGTATTTCATAGAAAGTAACATTTACATCATCATTATCGGTACAACCATTATTATCCTCTGTCCAGGTAAATGTATAAGCACCATATGTACTAACTGTTACTATGGCAGTAGGACTGTTTGCATCCGAGAAAGAAGCTGTACCAGAACCTGCAGTTTTTGTCCAGGTTCCAACACCAATGCTTGGAATGGCACCTAAAGTGAATGATAAACCACAGGCATTCCCTCCTGCACCCGCATCTGATGTAGGAACAACTGTTGCTCCGA
>MENE01000002.1:7210-11942 GCA_001769005.1 Bacteroidetes bacterium GWA2_31_9b
CGTTTCATAAGTTCCGGGAAGCAAACCTGTGAAAATACCATCTTCATCATAACCAACACCAGGAATTTGAGTTACACCCTGCATTAAGAAAAAATCAAGATCACCAGTACCACCTGAAGCTGTAATTGTTATTGTTCCATCGGCAGCACCACCGCAAGAATTTGTAAATATAACATTTGAAATTGTAATTGCTATCGGAACATTACCTGCTCCCTGAGGAGGATTTGTAAAAAAGATATTACTTGAAACAGAATCTTTACATTCGTATTTATCTTTTATGTAAACTCTGTAAATACCTGCACTAACATTTACAGCCTGTTGTGTATATTGACTTATTGGTACATATACGGCACCAACTTGTTTATACCAATTATACGCGTAAGGAATCGTTCCTCCTGTTGGGTTGGCCTGTAGTATTGCATCATTTCCATCTGAACATGATAAAGCTTTAAAAACAGTAATTACTCCAGCAGACAGATCTGCCGGTTGTGTTACTGTATAAGGGCCTCCAATAAAATAAAGGCCATCAGTTACCAGTAAATTAAACGTTTTTGCTGATAAACCAGGGAATGTGTGTGATAATTCGGGTCCAGTATATGTGTAATTTAATGCTCCAGAAGTAATTGAATATGTGTAGTTTGGCGTACCACCCTTAATATATATAGTCATTGAACCATTTGTGCCACCAAAGCATGTTGGTTGAACAATTACTACAGAATCTATGTTAATTCCAGCTTTGGTTGAGCCTGCAAGAAAAATCCCAGGATATGTTAAATCTCCAAGTTTATAATTTTTATCATTAATTGCCGTTTTTGATTCAATTCTATAATTACCAAATGTAAAATCTAACTGGTTTGTATTCTCAAAATTCCACTGATTAACAGACATCCTAGAATCGCCAACATTAAGTGCCCGTTCATTTTCGCCACTTCCAATAAACGAATTGCAATTTACACTCTGGTTGTTTAAATCTAGATTTCCAGAAATAAGTTGAATATCTTTATTTGTTGATAAATTTGAGGTAACAATCCATGTTCCTTTTTGATTATCGAAAATAAGGTTGCTATTTAGATTAGAATTAACATTTATTGAAGATTCTTTATCAGATTTAAAAATAATATTACCATAAAATTTATTGTTGATTTTATTATTTATTTGTAAACTGCCGTGAATTTCTAGCTGAGCATTGGTAGAGTTCTTAAATAAGAAACTGCTACTTTTTAAAATAGCATTATATCTACTTACTTCCCAAATGAAATCATTACAAATGGCTTGTTCTTTAATAATTACCTGCTGACCATCCTGAGAAAAAGAGTTATCATCAAAGATAACATTATCAACTTGAGTAGGAATTGTTGTACCAGAAATACCTCCACTGATTTCTGACCAATGATTTGGATCGTTCCAAGAACCTGTTCCGTTAACCCAATATTTGTTTGATGCATATCCTGTAACTGTTATAAAAGCAATAATTACAACGATAAATGCTCTGCTTATTTTATATCTCATTTTATTGAACATGAGTGAAAATTATTAGCGAATGTTAATAAAATAAATGCAATGTTAATAAAATTTTACGGGTTGAGTCGTTCTTTTGTTTCAAAATTGTTATAAGAACTGCATTTGAACTTGTTTTTTTATTAACATTTTATTTTTAGCACAAAAAACGAACCAACCTTATTGTTAATAACTTAAGACAAACACACTGAAAACAGAAGAGTTCACGAGCCTTCAATCTCGCTAAGCACGTATCTTCGCGTAATGTAGCGAACAGGATACCAGGCGGCAACAAATCCAATTGTAATTACTGTAAAGAAAACTGCTATAAAATCTTTCCAGATCATTTTAACAGGATAAGCATCAATAATAAATGATCCGGCTCCTTTTAAACGAACAAACTCAAAATGAATTTGGGCCCAGCATATTATCAGTCCTATAATCAGGCCAATTAATGCACCAACAATAGAAATCATCCAGCCTTCAGTTAAAAATATTTTACGTATCGTTTGCAGGTTTGCTCCTAGCGCTCTGAATGTTGCAATATCTTCTTTTTTATCGATTATAAGCATTGTAAGTGAACCAATAATATTAAAAGATGCAATTATTAATATAAATGTAAGAATTAAAAAAATCGACCATTTCTCAGATTTCATAATTTTATAAAACATTTCATGTTGCTGATATCGATTTTTAACCTTGTAATTATCTCCTAAAATATTCTGAAACTCTTTTTGAATTTTATTTATATTAACGCCTTGTTTCACTTTAATTTCTAAAGCACTTACATCTGATGCAGAATATTCAAACAGATTTTGAGCAAACTCTAATGGTACAATAACATACTTTACATCAATCTCCTGTTGGATACCAAAAACACCAGAAGCAAAAATAGATTTTCGATTAAATGCATTTTCAGGATTAAGACTAGGTTTTGAATCCTTTTTTGGTACATAAATATGAATTGGATTGACAAAGTTTAAATTTAATGATAAAGAGATTGCAACTCCCTGACCAACAATGGCGTAGTTATGATTTTTGTTTTTAAGAATAAAATCCCCTCCAATAATCATTGTATCTACTCCAGAAATATTACTGAAATTATCGCTGACTCCTTTTATTGTAGCATAACATTGCTGATCATCGTATTTTAAAAGTGCGTTTTCTTCCAAAGTTTGAGCTAAGTCGAAAATCGAAGGATGTTTTATTATCTGATCTAATTGCGGATTGTTCAAAATATTAAATACTTTTCCCGTTGCAGGTGTAATTTTTAGATCAGGATCGAATGAATTATACATTGATTTTATAACACCATCGAATCCGTTGAATACCGAGAGTACAACAATAAGAGCAGCTGTTCCAACAGTAACTCCTACAATGGAAATCATTGAAATAATATTGATTGCATTTTTTGATTTTTTTGCAATCAGGTAGCGTTTCGATATGAAAAATGGGAAATTCAAGTTTTTAAATTTACTGATTACTGGTTAAAACTAATAATAACTAGCGACAAGTAACACGCTTTACTTAAATGCTTTTATAATTAATCCGGTTCCTGACTTGTGTTTAATTTTTACATCCAAATAATTTAACAGATACGAAAATGGATATGTTATGATATAGTAAAAAGGTAATAGAACAAAAAACACTTTACTAAAGTTTAACAACAATATCGGCCATTTCATTGAAAGTCGCCACGAAATTTTACCCGGAGTGCCATATGAATAATTTGTTTCTATTCGATTAAAACCGGCACTTTCAAGTTTATCTTTAATTTCTAAAATATTGTATCCATCGCGAACATGCTCGTCGATAAACGAGTGGTCGTTGTGCCCATGAACATCTGAACCTCCCATATCCGAAGGAGTGGATATTAGTAACATTCCGCCTTTTTTTAATGATTGGTAAAAATTCTTAAATACGAGAACATCTTCTTCAATATGTTCCATTACATCTACACTTAGAATTAAGTCGTATGCCTCGTCGTTAGTAAATGTAGTTAAATCTGCATACCTGAATTTTACCTGATTGCTTTTATTAATTTTTTTGAAAAATTGATTGCAATCGTCAATCTGTTCTGTTTTAACATCGATACCATAGATTAACCAATTTGGCGATTGTTTCGACAAAAAATACGAATATTGGCCAAATCCTGAACCTGCGTCCAATATAGACACCTCATTTTTATGACTTTTTTTCCAGCAACGAATTGCTTTTTTAATATGCCAGGCTCTTAATAACAATAAATCTAAAAGCAAATAAAACATCTTTCGTAAAAAAGGATGTTTATTAAAAACTATTCCAAGACTTCTTTTTATAGGATCGTATTGCATTTTTAATAAGCTGTTAGCTATTAGCTGATAGCTGATAGCAGGGTTTAAACAATTTCATTATTTTAATAAACTACCAATATTTTCAATATAATCGAGCGAATCGTCGATAAAAAATGTTAGATGTGGAATAATACGTAATTGGTGACGTACTCTTTTCCCTAAATCATATCGCACTTGTCCTTCAACAGTGTTCACATATTCGATAAATTTTTCCTTTTCATTTACGGGAAATACACTTAGATAAACTTTAGCAACTGAAAGATCGGGCGAAACCTTTACCACTGTTACAGTAACCATTTTCCCTTGAAACAACGATGCAGCATTTTTTTGAAAAATATCGCTTAATTCTTTTTGAACAAGGCGCGATATTCTATTTTGACGTGTAGTACTCATGATTTTTTCAATTAATTAGATCATGCCAAAATTAAGCAACATTTATCAAATATAAAGAATCTTAATCATTAAATCGATTGTAGTTTAATAATTTGTGTTTCGTGATTCAAGGAGTTTTTTTACCTTTGCTATCTGCAATTTAAATTTTAAGCAATGAATAAAGATTTGTTTGTATACAACACGTTAACGCGAAAAAAAGAGCATTTTGAACCCATTAACCCTCCATTTGTAGGGATTTATGTGTGCGGACCTACAGTTTATAGCGATGTACATTTAGGAAATTGCAGAACTTTTATTTCTTTTGATTTAATTTATAGATATTTATTACACTTAGGATATAAAGTACGTTATGTACGTAACATAACTGATGCTGGTCATTTGGAAGGAGACCGTGACGAAGGCGATGATAAATTCGCAAAAAAAGCGAAGCTCGAACAGCTCGAACCCATGGAGATTGTTCAAAAATATACCGTTGCCTTTCATGATGTAATGTCGACTTTTAACACATT
>MENE01000002.1:12022-14862 GCA_001769005.1 Bacteroidetes bacterium GWA2_31_9b
GAACACGGGAGCTGGATGGTCAGAACGAAAAACGAGGACGTCTGGATTTTGCTTTATGGATAAAAGCAAAACCTGAAACTCTAATGAAATGGCCTTCACCTTGGGGATGGGGTTTTCCTGGCTGGCATATTGAATGTTCAGCTATGAGTACAAAGTATTTGGGTGAAACATTTGATATTCATGGTGGAGGAATGGATTTACAAGCCACGCATCACACCAACGAAATAGCACAATCACAGGCTTGCAGTAATACATCGCCCGTAAAATACTGGATGCATACAAATATGCTTACAGTAAATGGAACGCGAATGTCGAAAAGTGCAGGGAATGGATTTCTGCCAGGAGAGTTATTTACCGGAAATCACCCACTATTAGAGCGAGGATATTCTCCAATGGTAGTACGTTTCTTTATGGCGCAATCGCATTACAGAAGCACATTGGATTTTTCGAATGAAGCATTACAAGCAGCAGAAAAAGGATTTAACAAACTTATGAAAGCCGGAGAAAGCTTGAATAAGTTAAAAGTTCAGGATAAATCATCAGTAAATATTGAAGACTTGAAAAACAATTGCTACGAAGCAATGAATGATGATTTTAATAGCCCTATTCTTATTTCTAATTTATTTGAAGCTGTTCGAATAATAAATTCAGTAAACGATGGAAAAGAAACATTAACCCAAAAAGATCTCGACGAATTAAAATCATTGTACAAAATATTTGTTTTTGATGTTTTAGGATTAACAAATGAGAATACATCTGCAAGCAATAACGATTTAACAGCAGAGCTAATCAACCTGGTTCTAAATCTTCGAATGGAAGCAAAGAAAAACAAAGATTTTGCTACATCAGATAAAATAAGAAACGAACTTACAGCTAATGGGGTTATTATTAAAGATACCAAAGATGGTTTTGAGTGGGAAATAGCTGATTAACTTTACTTTAAATAAAAAAAAGCTGTTGCAAAATGCAACAGCTTTTTTGTTCGTTTTCGTACAGGCTTGTTGCAAAAACGTTCGCTTTTTTATACTCTCAATTTTTATCTATTATCTAATAATCTGACAGTTACATAAATTGGCATTATTGATGCTGAAATAGTTTAACCCTTAAAGGAATTCTTATGAAAAATTCATTCTTTTCTGTATCAATATCTGTTGCAAGTCTTGGTGTATTTTTAGTGCTTACAGGGCTTATATTTTCAGTAACAAACAACTCTAAAAGCAAGCAATTAGTGGGCATTGAAAGTTTTTACTGGTCGTTTTATACCATACCTCAGGATTTAATTGCTCAGTTAAAAAAGGGCGAAGTTGAAAAAACTTCGGAAAAAGAAATAATCAAAACTGAATGTTCAAATATTACAAAGTCTGAAAGTTCAGAAACAAATCTTAAAACAGACAGTGCATCTGTACAGGAAAAAGGAGATTCAACAAAAAACAATGCAGAGTACGAACAATGGATTCAACAAATAATACAGATGAATGGCTGCTTTGATATTTATTCTGATTTTGTTGAAAAAGATTGGATGAAAGATCAAAATTTTATTATTCTATAGTACAAATTAAAATTCTTATAAACACTCTATAGAACTGTCGCTTTTTGAGGCAGTTTTTTTATTATCATCAGTTTATTCTAATTTTGCAATATGCAAGAAATTGATGTAAACGATATTTTTTCAATTAAGAACGAAAGCGATTTTGAATCTGTTGCTTTGCTTGTATTTAAATACCAGGCAAAATTTAATCCTGTATACAAAAAATATTTAAACATTCTGAAAAAGGATGTATCAAAAATTAAATCACCAATTGATATTCCATTTTTACCAATTGATTTTTTTAAAACACACCGAATTATAACCGAAACAAATAATCCGGAGAAAACATTTCTCAGTAGCGGAACAACAGGAATGGTTCGAAGTAATCATTTTATTACAGATTTATCGGTTTACGAAAAGAGCTTTATAAAAAGCTTTGAGCTTTTTTATGGTCCAATTACCGATTTTTGCATTTTAGCTTTGCTTCCTACTTATCTCGAAAACGAAAGTTCGTCGTTGGTATATATGGCCGACCATTTGATTCATTTATCGAAACATCCACAGAGTGGATTTTACCTCAACAATATTGATGAGCTTGCACAGAAGTTGCAACTACTCGAAAAAGAAAATACCAAGGTTCTTTTAATTGGAGTTTCGTATGCTTTAATTGATTTAGCAGAAAAGTTCCCCCTGAAATTAAAAAATACCATTGTAATGGAAACGGGAGGAATGAAAGGCAAGCGGAAAGAACTAACCCGATTGGAACTACATAATCTGTTATCGCAAAAACTGGGAGTAAAAAGTATTCATTCAGAATATGGCATGACAGAACTTTTATCGCAGGCATATTCGAAGGGAGATGGGAAATTCTTTTGCCCGCCGTGGATGAAAGTTTTCATTCGTGATACCTACGATCCATTTAGTTTTTTGGAATATGGAAAATCAGGCGGAATAAATATTATCGATCTTGCCAATATAAATTCCTGTTCATTTATTGAAACCAAAGATTTGGGGAAAATAAACCTGAATGGAAGTTTTGAAGTACTTGGACGTTTCGATTACAGCGATATTCGAGGATGCAACTTGTTAATTGCAGAATAAAAAATCACAACAAAATCGTTCTTTAACTTTCTATCGTGTTTTAACCTTTTTGTTTTTTTATTTCATTTTCAGTTTATCTTTTATTTCTTTTGGAATTACATTTTTATGTACAAGAATTGCAATTGTATTCAGTTTTACAAACGATTCCGACATATATAAATATCCGCCAAAAGTGTTGCGATCTGTTCCCCACGAATTTTTTGTTTTGTAA
>MENE01000002.1:14871-18423 GCA_001769005.1 Bacteroidetes bacterium GWA2_31_9b
ATGGCTACTCCATTTTTATGTGAAAACCCGCGTTGACTCATATCTCCATCCCACACGAACGTATAACCCATATTTAATGAATTATTCATTATAGTCATTAAATCGTTTAAGGGAACATTATAATATAAATCCCTTGACCAGTTATCGGGAACCTGTAGAATTACCAGTTCGTAAAACGGATAATTTGTAAACGAAGTAATTTCAACGTAATCGTTCGGGTTAAATCCTGTTTGCGCAGCAAAACCTATAGCGGAATGAGAAACGTTTTTTTCTTCAATATTCTCCGGTAAATCACCAAGATATGTATCAATAATAGAAACATAAGCTTCGCCCCAAACCGGAGTTAGTTTTTTGTTTGGTTTCGATAGTACAACATCTAAAACTGCTTTAAGAATTGCATCCAATTCGCTATGGTTAAATGTTCCCGGATCATAAGTATTTCCCTCGAAATATTTCTGATCGGAAAAACCATACTTCTTAATTACATTAAGAACATCGTGAGCCTGACCTCCTTCGCCGAAATTTGTTTTTCCCTGATAACGAACATAATCGATTCCTTTTTGAACATAAGCATAACGAACAAAAAACATTTCAGACAAATCATATTCGGGTTTTCCCATACGCAATAATTCCGATTCAATAAACGAAGTAGTAGCAAAACTCCAGCAGGTTCCGGTATTTTGTTGGTTTTTAACACTTGAAACCTTTATGTTTGTTTTATCGGTAAAGTTATATCCGCTTTTAGTTTCCTGAGCATAAGAAATATATGTTTCCAAGATGAGTAAGACAAACAGGACGTTGAAGATTTTTGTTTTCATCTGTAAATAATTTTATACGTTATACAATAATATTGGGTATAGGGTATAAGTTATAGAGTATGGGTTTAGTCAAATCCAATATACCCTTATCCCATATACCTTTTTTTTCATTTTTGTTTGTGCATTAGCCAAATCATGGATGTTTTATTTAAAAAATATTTGGTTAATAAATTATACTGATTTTTAGAATTTTAATACCCTGTAAGTTATTCTGAATTTTTGAAACTTACAACACCACCTGAAACAACAAATTTCATAACATCTGCAGGGGCACCATCAATTCGCTTAACCTGATCGGCGGGGACAATAAAAAGCTCACCCGAAAAATTATATGAATGAGGAAAATATACAGCTACTTTTTTTCCTTCAACACCCAAGTCGGATAGATTTTCACGAGTAACAAATCCAATTTTTTCGAGATCGGATATCAAATTAACCTTAACCAATACAGGTTGATTAAATTTTTTGTCTTTACCTACGAAAGCCGATAAGAAATCTTTTACTGAAGTATAAAATGCTTTTACTAGCGGAGCACGATCGAGAAAATGATTAATAATTATTTTTATTGGTTTTGCAATAAATGTTTGTCCAAAATATCCAAGTAAGGTTATAAGAATAAATAATATGATAAACCCTGCACCGGGAATATGAAATCCGAAAATTTTAAACAAGACCGGTTTAAAAATATCATCAACCAGGAAAAAAGCCTTATAAAGGATAAATACTGTTATGCCTATAGGAGCCATATAAAGTAATCCTTGAAAGAAAAATGCAACTAATTTTTTCATATCAAAATAGTTTAATTAATGTACAAAAGTAATGATTATTTTAGGCTTAGGGTTTGTATTGATTTAATTTTGATTTAATATTTTAACACTAAGTGTTTACAAAAATTACAAACTTAAATTTATCAAACTATTGTATTATTTTTAATTTCTTTTAATGTTTTTGAATGTTTTTAACTATTTTGCATTATCATTTAAAAATATCAAACTATGCAAGTAAAAGGCACCAGTATTAAAACAACCCGAGATTTTGTAAAGGCTAAATTCCCAAATCGCTACGAAGAATGGCTTAAAACGCTTTCAAAAGATTCGCAAAAAATTTATACGGATACCATAAATGTTTCAGATTGGTATGATTTAAAAAAAGGATATTCTGAACCAATGGATAAAATAGTAGACCTTTTTTACAATAAAAACGCACAAAAAGGTGGCGAAGAAATGGGAATGTATAGTGCAGATATTGGATTACAAGGCATTTATAAAGTGTTTTTGTTAGTAGCATCACCACAATACCTTATGAAACGAGGAACCCGCACCATGGAAACATTTTATATGCCTTCGGAAATAGAAGTTTCTGAAAAAGGAAACAACATGGCAATTATCAAAATAAAAAAATTTGATGGCATTTCAAAAGCTCTGGAGTACAGAATTGCAGGCTGGTGTGCAAGAGCTTTAGATTTGTGTAAATGTAAAAACAGAAGTTATAGAATCACCAGCCATTTATCGGCGGGTCAGGATTCTACAACAATTGAATTTAAATGGGATTCATAAAGAAGAATTATATATCTTGCTTTTTTATCATCCTGGACTTAATGATCCAGAATGATTTTTTTTATTTTCAATAATTTGTTCTCGCTTTACTTTTGGCAATTTGTTTACAACTAGATTATAGGAATCATCAATCCACTGATAAATTAATTTATCAGGTATTCGCCCATCAATAATTATTGTATTCCAATGTTTTTTACTCATGTGATATCCTGGCAAAACACTGTCGGGATAATTTTCGCGTAGCTCAATCGCTATTTCAGGATCACATTTAATGTTAATTGTAAAGTCATCTTCTAAATCGGTTAATGCAAACATTTTACCGGCAACTTTGAATACCAAAGTATTTTCATCGAAAGGAAACTCTTCAGTAACCATTGGTTTTAAAATGCAATATTCTCGTAATTCTTCAATATTCATGGTGTAAATTTCTTTAATTTATTTAAAAAATGGAAATTTGGAATATTGGAAGGATATTTGGTAACAATTCGTTTTCTTAAGAAATTAACTCATAGAGTTTCAAATTCCCACTCTTCCATTACTTTTCCAAACACCAAAAAAACAGCAAATTAATCTTAGCTTTTCACGATTCTACCACAAACTTACAACAATAAACTCGCTTGAAAAGCATCCTCAATATGTTCTATTTGAACATTGTTATTCTGAATTGTAACAGCAACAATATCGAATTGTGTTTCAAGCTGAATATCATACTTTTGAATATAAGCATCTGTGGCTTTTATTATAAATCGTTGTTTTTTCTTTGTTACTGCTTCTTTCGGATTTTCAAAATCGGGATTTGTTCGTGTTTTAACTTCTATAACTATTAATAGGTTATTTTTTTCTGCAATAATATCAACTTCATTTGCTTTGTATCGCCAGTTTCTATTCCTTATTTTATATCCATTTTTAACAAGAAACCGAGCAGCTTCATCCTCTCCTTTTTTACCTAAAATGATATGATCCGACATTTTTTAAAAATAAATGAAACTTTTAATTACTTTTGTAACGTTTAAATTTTAAATCCAAATTACAAACCTTTTTTATAAAATTAAAACTTTTTTGTTGATATGTTAAGTTACATAGCTGGTTTATTTATGTTGTTTCCCGGAACAAGCAATTTCGAGGGGAGCATTGATCTTATTCATATTTCACAATATGATACTACATACTTCACTTAT
>MENE01000003.1:0-1281 GCA_001769005.1 Bacteroidetes bacterium GWA2_31_9b
AGTGTCTTAGTGGTAAAAATAAATAAATTTATATAAATGATTACTCAAAAATATATTAATGAACTGGCATACAAAGTTGTTGGATGTGCTATTGAAGTCCACAAGCACCTTGGTCCAGGTTTGTTGGAATCTGTTTATGAATTATGTTTTATTGATGAATTAAAAAGTGCTGGGTTAAATGTTCAATCACAAGTATATATTTCTATCAATTACAAAGATAAAAATTTAGGAGGAATACTGAAACTTGATATCTTGATAAATGATTTGATAATTGTTGAAATAAAAGCTGTTGAAACAATGATTCCATTATTTCAGGCTCAATTATTATCTTATTTAAAACTTGCTAAAAAACCTAAAGGATTATTGATTAATTTTAATAGTGAAAACATTACAAAACAATTAGTTCCAATGGTAACAGAAGAATTTTCTAAACTACCGGAATAATTGAATTATTTTAGTGAAACTAAGTGTTCGAGTGCCAAAGTGGAAAACAAAACAAAACCACAAAGACACATAGAACACTAAGAAACATGAAGAAAATTATAAATAACTAAGTGAACCTAAGTGCTCTTAGAGTCTCAGTGGTAAAAAGAAAAGGTAAAATTAAAAAATTATGAAAACAAAAATCCGAATTTTACATGTTGATGACAGTGTTCATGATAGAATCCTAGTTCTCGATGCACTAGAGAAAGAACATGGCGAATATGAAGTTGTTTCTGCAGATAATCGAAACAAATTTGAAAAACTGTTATCTGAGTGTGAATTCGACTTGGTTCTTAGCGATTTTAATATTCTTGGTTTTGATGGACTTCAGGTTTTAGAAGTTGTAAAAAGTAAAAAACCCGATTTGCCGGTAATTATTGTAACAGGTACAGGTTCAGAAGAAATTGCAATACAAGCAATGAAAATGGGAGCTGCTGATTATGTAATAAAATCCGTTAAACATATTCAGTCACTTTCACCTACTATTAAATCGGTGCTTGAGCACAAATTATTGGTAAAGAATCATAATGAAGCATTAGAACTTTTAAAAGAAAATGAGCAGTTATTTAAAACTTTAGCAGAAGAAGCTCCTGTTGGAATATTTAAAACCGATTCATTTGGTAATACAACTTATGTTAATCCCCGTTGGTGCGAAATTGCAGGTTTAAATTTTCAGGAAGCCAACGGAAAAGGGTGGATTAATGCAATTTATCCCGATGATAAAAATATGCTAACAGAAGAATGGCAAAAAGCATTATATAATAATTCTCCATCCGTTATTGAATATCGATTTTAACG
>MENE01000003.1:1303-9343 GCA_001769005.1 Bacteroidetes bacterium GWA2_31_9b
GTTAGTGGAAAAGCAGTTCCTCAAAAAGACGATAATGGAAAACTAATTGGATATATTGGAACTGCTACAGATATAACTGAACGTAAACAAGCAGAAGAAGCATTAAAAGAAAGTGAAGAAAAATTTAAAAGTTATATACAACATTCTCCACTTGGAGTTTTTATTGTAGATGAAAATGGGAATTTTATTGAAGTGAATATAGCTGCTAGCGAACTCACAGGTTTTAGAATTGATGAATTATTAACAATGAGTATTCCAAATTTATTTACGAAGGAAACTTTGCCTATTGCACTTAAACATTTTGAGCAAGTGAAGTTTAAAGGTGACGCCACAGTTGATATTCCATACATTCATAAAAATGGTTCTATAAGTCATTGGATTGTTTCTGCTGTAAAGCTCTCTGAAATTAAGTTTTTAGGATTTGTAACCGATATTACTGAACTTAAAAATGCACAAGAGGAAATTGAAAATTTAAACACAAAGCTTGAAAAAAAGATTGAAGTTCGTACAGTTGAATTAAAAGAAAAAATTGACGAACTGGAACGTATGAATAAATTGTTCATTGGACGCGAATTACGAATTAAAGAACTTAGAGACAAAATTGTAGAACTGAATAAACAAATTAGAAATGGGGAATAGTAAAAAGTGACAGAATACAGTTTGCAGAAAACATTTTTTTTAAGGTTAAATTTTTAAACAAACAAAAGACATTTGCAGTTGTAGCGGCTTCTTAAGGGGTTGGGGTTAAATAAAAAATATTCCACTTTTTTAAAGGGGTAAAAGGTTAAAAATGAAAAATTATAAATAATGACAAACAAACTTTATAATTTGTATTATTTGAAAGAAACTCGAATATATCTACGAAAAAATATGACAGAGGCAGAACTTGTTCTATGGGAAGTATTAAAAGAAAAAAAATTGTGTGGGCGCAAATTCAGAAGGCAGCATAGTATTGGTCATTATATTGCCGATTTCTATTGTTCTTCAGAGAAGTTGATAATTGAACTTGATGGACAACATCATTTTACTGAAGAAGGTATAGCTAAAGATCTTGAACGTGATGCTCATTTGGCATTGATGGATAAAAAGGTATTAAGATTTGAAAACAAAGAAATACTTAATAATCTTACTGAAGTTCTAAAAAAAATAAAATCAGAATTTATTAAATTAAGTTAAACCTCCCAACCCTCCTTAAAAAGGAGGGCTAACAGAAAAGTAAAAATAGTTATTCCCCCTTTTTAAGGGGGAAGGGGGTAAATAAAAAGTAAACTATGAAAGATTCAATTATTCTCGGATTAATTCAAAACATAGCCTTATTACTTTCTTTTGGTATGTTGTATGACTATATATGGATTAGATATGAAGAAAAAAGAAGCATTTATTTTAAAATTATTATCGGAATAATCATAGGATTTATTGGATTAATTCTAATGCTTACTCCTTGGGTGTTAACACCGGGCTTGGTTTTTGATACACGTTCAATTTTACTTTCAGCTACAGGATTGTTTTTTGGTTCAATTCCAACTGTTATTGCAATGATTATTACAGGTTCTTATCGTATTTATTTAGGCGGAGACGGTTTATTTATGGGTATTGCTGTAATTATTACTTCCGGTTCTATAGGTATTATCTGGAGGAAACTAAGGCCTGATATCAACAAAAGAAAAAATATATATGAGTTATTGTTATTGGGTTTAATTGTTCATCTGATTATGTTGGCATGTACACTATTACTACCCCAGGAAAGAATTTGGCCAACTATAAAAACTCTTATTTTACCTGTATTACTGATTTATCCATTTGGAACAATGCTTTTGGGATTTTTACTTATTAACAGAGATAGAAATTGGGAAAACAAAAAAGTACTTAAAAAAAGTGAAGAACTGTTTCGAAATATGTTTGAAAGCAATCATGCAATAATGTTGATTGCTGACCCTGAAAATGGAAAAATACTAGATGCAAATCCTTCAGCTTTAGAGTTTTATGGATATACCCACGATCAATTTGTTAATGATTTATTTATCTCAAATATTAACATACTTCCAGATATTGAAATAAAAGAGATTTTGAAAAAAGCAATGGAAAATAAAAAAGGAAATTTTTTTGTTATACATAAACTTGCAAATGGAAATTTAAGAAATGTTGAAATTAATACTGGAATTACTGTTTTAAATGACAAAAAAGTTTTGTTTGTTATTGTGTTTGATATTACCGACCGTATAAAAGCTGAAGAAAAGTCAGCCAACTTAAATAAAATTATTCAGGAATCAGTAAACGAGATTTATATATTTTCAATCGAAAATTTTAGATTTTTAGATGCAAACCATGAAGCAATAAGGAATCTTGGATACACATTGGATGAATTAAAAAGAATGACACCTCTGGATATTAAACCTTTTTTAACTCAAGCACAATTTAATGAATTAGTTGAACCATTAATGAATGAAGAGAAAAATAAGATTTATTTTGAAACCACTCATCGCAGAAAAAATGGAACAGATTATCAGGTTGAAGTTTATTTACAGAAAGTAGAATATGGTAATATACCGGTTTTTGTTGCTATTATTTTAGATATTTCCGAACGAAAAAAAGCTGAAAAACATTTAAGTGAAAGCGAAGAACGATTAAGACTGGCAATAAGTTCAGCAAAACAAGGTTTTTTTGATTTGGATATATTAACTGGTGATGCTATTGTTAACGATGATTATGTTTTTATGCTTGGTTACAATCCAACTGAGTTTAAAGAAACACATCAAAATTGGTTGAATAGGTTACATCCTAATGATATTGAAAAAACAAAACAAAAATATACTGATTATATTACAGGTAAAATACCTGAATATAAAATTGAATTCAGACAAAAAACAAAACAAGGTAAGTGGAAATGGATAATGTCAACCGGTAAAATATTTGAAATTGATAAAAATGGTAAACCCATACGTATGTTAGGTATTCATACCGATATTGATGAAATGAAAGTTGCTCAAATCGAATTACAAAACACTCAAGAGAATTTGGAGAAACTGGTTAAGGATAGAACTGTGGAATTGGATGAGCAAGCTTCAAAACTTAAAGAATCACAAA
This sequence comes from Bacteroidetes bacterium GWA2_31_9b, assembly GCA_001769005.1. GTDB lineage: Bacteria > Bacteroidota > Bacteroidia > Bacteroidales > UBA12077 > UBA12077. The sequence continues at coordinate 4,388 of MENE01000003.1, forward strand.
GTGCATTACTCTTTTTACTCGAAGATATTAACGAATCGAGAGAAGAATTGCAGGAAGTAAATAACAAACTCGAAGAAGCAAATAAAGAATTGGAAGCCTTTACTTATACAGTATCGCACGATTTAAAAGCCCCTTTACGAGCAATAGATGGATTTTCAAATTTTTTACTTGAAGATTATAAAGATAAATTAGATGGAGAAGGCTTACGTTTAATTAATGTAATTCGTGAGAATACCAAAAAAATGGATCATCTTATTGTTGATTTGTTACAATTATCAAGAGTAAATCGAAACGAAATGCATATTACTAATATTGATATGAATCATTTTGTAAATCAAATATATACCGAAATAATTACCATTGATATTATTAATAAATTTAAATTTAAAGTAAACAATTTACCAAAAGTATATGCCGATCAGGTATTAATTAAACAGGTTTGGATTAATTTAATTTCAAATGCAATCAAATTCACACGAATAAAAGATACATGCTCAATCGAAATTAATGGAAAAATTGAAAACGAATTTGTTATTTATTCAATTACTGATTCTGGAGTCGGATTTGATACCCGTTACGAATCAAAACTTTTTGGAGTATTTCAACGCTTACATAAAGCAGAAGAATTTGAAGGAACAGGAGTGGGACTATCAATTGTAAAACGAATTATTAACAGGCATGGGGGCAAAGTATGGGCAGAAAGTGAATTAGGTAAAGGATCAACATTTTATTTCAGTTTGCCAAGCAAAGAGTTAAAAGAATAGATGAAATTCTAATGTGCTAAAATGCTAATTGGAAAAGCTTTTAGCTGTTAGCGACTAGCTAAATTTTGTGAAAATTGTTAAATTGTATTATAGCCCGTAGGGCTTACATATCAATAAAAAGGAATAACACAAGAAGAATCATTGTCCGTAGGACAAAAACAAATTATTGCATCTAAACTAAGTTTATTCCCTACGGGAAAGATTTAATTTATTATTATCTTTTTATTGATATTATTCTCCTACGGAGAAAAATAATGTAATATGTTGAATTGTTGAATTGTTAAATTGTTAAATTGTAGAATTGTAGAATTGTAGAATTACTAATTGTTAATTGATTAGCTTAAACTAAAAGCATATATTTACTTTACAAACTATTTAATTATGGAAAACTTTAACGAAATAGAAATATTGTTGGTTGAAGATAATCCCAACGATGCAGAGTTGACCATTCGAGCATTAAAAAAAAGTAATCTTGCAAACAATATAGTACATGTTATTGATGGTGAAGAAGCATTAAATTTCATTTTTTGTCGTGAAAAATATTCAACACGTGAAAAACCTAGTTTACCAAAAGTAATATTGTTAGATCTAAAATTACCAAAAGTTGACGGATTGGAAGTTTTAAAAGAGTTGAAATCGAATGAACTTACAAAAACCATTCCTGTGGTAATGTTAACATCATCAAAAGAGGAAAGAGATATTATTGAAAGTTATAAACTCGGAGTAAATAGTTATATTGCAAAACCTGTAGATTTTGACCAATTTGTAGAAGCAATTAAAAATCTGGGACTTTATTGGCTATTACTCAATCAATCACCAATACATAAAAAAAGTTAATTATGTCAAAATACAAATTTTTGATGGTTGAAGATCAGCCTGTAGACTCTGAAATGGCAGTAAGAGCACTTAAAAAAAATAATATTGATTTTGAATTTATACGGGTAGAAACCGAAAGTAGCTTTATTACTGCATTGAATGAGTTTAATCCGGATATTATCATTTCTGATTATTCGATGCCAATGTTTGATGGTATGAGGGCTCTTAAACTCGCTAAAGAAATTCGCCCTGAATTACCCTTTATTGTTTTAACAGGCTCTATTAACGAAGAAACAGCTGTTGAATGTATGAAAGCAGGTGCAAACGATTATATTTTGAAAGACAATATGACACGTTTGCCTTACGCAGTTATCGATGCAATTAAAAACTTCGAAAATCAAAAACAAAAACAATTGGTTGAACTTTCATTAGATGAAAGTGAAAAACGGTACAAGGCTCTATTTCAGAATAATCATGCTGTAATGCTACTCGTGAATCCTGAAAATGGTCAAATTGTTGATGCAAACCCTGCAGCCTGCGGCTTTTATGGATGGTCACATGAAGAGTTGGTTAAAATGTCAATGCATGATTTTAGCAAATTAACAAAAGACGAATTAGCAAATATTTTTATTAAGGCTATGTCGGAAGAAACTAGTATGTTTTTAATGGAACATAGTATAGCAAATGGCCAAAAACGATTTGTTGATGTGTATTCAGGCCCAATTAATGTAAGTGGAAAAAGCTTGTTATATTCAATAATTCATGATGTTACAAATAGGGTAAAAGCAGAAGAAGAAATTAAAATACTGGCACATGCTATAAAAAGTATAAACGATTGTGTATCTGTAACTGATTTAAATAATAATATAATTTTTGTTAACGATTCGTTTATTAAAACATACGGATATAATTGGGATGAACTTTTCGGAAAGAAAATTGACCTGATTTGGTCCTTAAAAAGTCCTGAAGGTGTTCATTCAAAAGTGCTTGAGGATACAATTAAAGGTAGTTTTCAGGGAGAATTGTGGAATAAACGTAAAGACGGTAGTGAATTTCAAATATCTCTTTCAACATCACCAATTTTCGATGAAAATGGAAAGATTAGAGCTTTAGTGGGCATATCGAATGATATTACAAAGCGAAAATTTGATGAAAATGTTCAACATATTTTGCATGAAATTGCACGTACTTTCATGACTAACATAACAATAGAAGATCTACTTATTCTTGTCAGAAACGAGTTGAGTAAAGTAATTGATACATCAAACTTTTTTGTTGCAACTTATAATAGTGAAACAGAACTTTTAAAGAAAGTGATTTTTATTGACGAGAAAGATGACTTTATTGAATGGAAAGCAGAGAATTCCTTATCGGGACAGGTAGTTAAAGAAGGAAAAACATTACTTATAAATGAAGATGAACGAAATATATTTGCAGTAGAACACAAACTTGAACTTAAAGGATCACCGGCAAAATGTTGGTTAGGTGTACCAATTATAGTAAATAAAAAATCTACAGGAGTTATTGTTCTGCAAAGCTATACAAATAAAAATGCTTTCGATCGTTCATCGGCTCAACTGTTAGAATTAATTGCACACGAAATAGCAATTGTTTTCGAAAGAAAAGAAATGATTTTACATCTTATTGAAGCTAAAGAAAAAGCTGAAGAGAGCGATCGATTAAAAACTGCGTTCCTTGCCAACATTTCGCACGAAATTCGTACTCCAATGAATGGTATTCTTGGATTCTCGGATATGCTTGCCCGTGATAATCTTGATATTGAAAAACGTGAAATGTTTATCGAAATTATTCGTAAAAGCGGAAATCAATTGCTTTCAATAATTGATGATATTATCGATATTTCAAAAATAGAAACTGAACAGATTCGTGTTGTAAAAGAAATTTTCGACTTAAACGAAGTTATGGATTATACTTTTGCATTATTTAAACCTCAGTTTGATCAGCTAAACCTTGAATTTCAATATATTCCTGATTGTAAAAACAAAACTTGCATAGTTGAAAGTGATAAAGTTAGGATTCAGCAAATAATAACTAATCTGTTAAACAATGCATTAAAGTTTACTCATAGTGGATTTGTTAAATTTGGATATGCTTTTATTGATAATTATGTAAAAATTTTTGTTAAAGATAGTGGCATTGGTATATCAACCGAACATGAGGGTATTATATTCGAACGTTTCAGACAAGTTGATGAAGGTTCGTCGCGGAATTATGGAGGTACAGGTCTTGGATTATCTATTTCAAAAGCATTAGTAGAAAAATTGGGCGGTACAATATGGTTCGAATCGGTACCAAATGAAGGTTCAACATTTTATTTTACAATTCCTGCTAAAATATTTGATAGCAATTTAGAAAATCCAGACATTGAATTATTATCGAAAAATGAAATTTTATTAAATAATGAAATTACAATACTTATTGTTGATGATGAAAAAATGAATTATTTGTATTTAAAAGAAATCATCGATTTTTTAAATATTAAAAATATTTATGCTTCAAATGGAATGGAAGCTATTGAATTAGTTGAAAAACATCCTGAAATATCTTTAATTTTAATGGATATAAAAATGCCTGTAATGAATGGGTATATCTCAACTAAAAAAATTAAAAAACTTAGGCCAAAACTTCCAATAATTGCTCAAACAGCTTATGCTCAACAAGGCGACAGAGAAAAAGCGTTAAATGCCGGTTGCGATGACTATATTTCAAAACCAATTAAAGAAACTGAACTTATTTCATTAATAAAAAAGGTTTTAAACAAATAATAAATATTGGCGTATAAGATTAAAATACAGTTTTGAACATATGAAAATCCATGATTTGACTAAAGCACAAACAAAAATGAAAATAAAGGTATAAGGCATATGGTATAAGGGTATATTGAATTTGACTACACCCATACCCTATAACTTATACTCTATACCCAATATTATTGTATAACTTATAAAATTATTTACGGATGAAAGTTAGCAAACCCATTTTATTATTTGTAATTCTATTAGGTACTATTACAAGTATTAATGGACAAAATTGCCGCAATTTTCATAAAAAAAATGTAAAAGTGCCCCGTAACGAAGATTATAAGTATTATGGGCAATCGAAAAGTGCTGTTATGGTGGCAAATAAAACAACAGTTTATAGGGCTGTTTTTTATGGAAATAAAGATTATAAAGTTATTTTTTGTACCGAATATGGCGATTATCCTGTACGTTATGTAATTAAAAGTGTAGAAGATAATAAAGTGCTATACGATAATATTATCGACGATTATGTCGAATCAGTTGGATTCACTATTGATAATACCCAATGTTTGTTATTTGAAATTACTTTAATTTCCGATGAAACTGAGGAACAA
>MENE01000003.1:9352-10489 GCA_001769005.1 Bacteroidetes bacterium GWA2_31_9b
GATATAGAACAACGTTTTTGTGTTGGGATGCAAATACTTTGGCGTAAAATTGGAACAATGGGTTTTGTTGCTCAAAATTGATTAATTTGCTAATTGGAAAAACTTTGAGCTGTTAGCTGCCAGCTACTAGCTAAATTTCATGAAAATTGTAAATTGCTAATCTACCTTCAGCAGACAAGTTGTTAATCGTATTATTCTTCAACTTAGAAAAGATTATTTTTCTTTTTGTATTTTAGGCATTTTAAATTGTCCGTAGGACATAAACTATTCTACCACATCAAAATCCTGTTAATTCCCTACGGGAAAGATTTTATTCCCAACTAATTTTTTATTGATATTATTCTCCTACGGAGAAATGAAAAATTTATTTTTTAACATTCAGATTAACTGAAAATAAATAATAGTTCTTTAGTCATTTTTGTTACTTTAAGTATTTTAGGCACTCTAGGCATTTTAGGCATTTATAATTAAAAATTATCCCCCAAATATTGTCATTTATCAAATAATTAGTTTAATTTATCAATATTTAGGCCTTAAATACTTATTTTTGCTTGTTACACGAAACTTTTACCCTGAATTTCAGTTTAATAGTATTGTATAATAGTGTTTTTTAATTTGTTATTGCTAAATATTATTGCTATGAATGCAACACAACATATTTTTTCCAAAAATCCGAATACTGAAAATAAAGCAGCTATTTTAAAAGGATATAATTTTCATGTTATGAGAATCTTTTTTATTATTTGTATCCTTTTTTCTATTAGTATAGTTTCTTTCGGGCAAAAAACATGGGATGGAGGAGCCGGAACAGCAAACTGGGGTGATGATAACAACTGGAATCCTAATGGTGTCCCATTATTAGCTGATGATGTTACAATTTCAAATAATGGTACATTATCTATTACAGTAAATGGTGCATTTTCGTGTAATAGTTTATCTTTAAATTATACTGGAAATACTAATGGAACTATAGCTGTTTCAATACCTGCAACCCGAAGTTTATCGGTTACTTCTGATATTTCTTTTGCAAATGCAGGAAATGGTGGTGAAAATGTTAGTATTGATGTTTCCGGGGGAAACCTTTCTGCTACTAATATCACAATGAATAATACTGGCGGAAACAACCGAGATTGTTAT
>MENE01000004.1:0-5233 GCA_001769005.1 Bacteroidetes bacterium GWA2_31_9b
AAGACCGATAATATTGTTAAAAGCTATAAGCTAATGACTTATGGTTTTTTTATTTTATAATTCTCATCTCAACCTTTTTAGCATCTGAAAATCGAACAAGCAAATCTTTCAATCGTTCTAAATGGATTTGTAAATCATCTTCTCCACTGAAAGAAACAATATTCATATTGATCTTTTTTGTTTCAACAGTTATTTTAACTCGTTCCGAATCACTTGTAGGACTGCCAAATTTACCAATTTTATCGCTAAATACAGGGAGATTTTCAACATTCAAAACACCACGACCAATACCAAAATACTCATCTTCCTTTTTACCTATTGTAAATTCAACTGGGGGATTCAGTTTTGATACATCGAAAGCACAAATTGAATAAAAAGATGAAATTGAAACCAGATTATTGATATCAACAATATTATTCACATTATAGATTCCTTTTTCTTTAACTATTCTGCGTAATAATGCTTCAGACGAAACTCTGTATCGTGCAGGATCTTTACCAAATGCTTTGTATGCTTTTCGGGTATCGGCAATAGGCTTGAGTTTTGAAATATCTTCAACGGTATGGTTTGAAGCAAAATCGGTGCATGCTTTATTTAGTAAACTTATTAACTCATCACTTGAAGGTTTTACATGAATTGATGCCTGAATAGTAGCAATTGCAATTGTTTTATATTTCGTTTTTAAAGAATCTGAAATTGTGATTTCGAGCATTTTTTCAGTTTTTTATTTTTACTGCTATAAATCTAGAAAAAGTTTATTTCTTTTGCCAAGTTTATTAAAGTATTATGATTACAAAAACAGTAAATAATCTAACTTATTTTCTTTTTGAAAATTTATTGAGCTACAATTCAATAAACCATTTTACCAGTACCCGATTGGGTGGAATAAGTACAGATCATTTATCCGGATTAAATCTAGGTTATACAGTAAATGATAATCCTGAGAATGTAAATTATAACCTTGAATTATTAGCCAATGCTACATCAATTCCACAAACCGACATGATTTTTCCTAAACAAACCAATGGAATACATATTGGAATTGTAAAATCAGTTAACGATATTTTCCCTGATACCGATTCATTAATTACCAATATTCCAGGTATTTGTATTGGAATTAGAACTGCAGATTGTGTACCAGTTTTACTCTACGATCCTGTACAAAAAGTTATTGCAGCAGTACATTCAGGATGGAAAGGTACTGTGGAAAAAATATCGAAATCAACAATAAAAAGAATGACTGAAGAATTTGGCACTGATCCTAAAAATCTGATTGCCGGAATTGGTCCTTCAATTAGTCCAGATGTGTATGAAATTGGCACAGATGTCATTGAACTTGTAAAAAATTCCTTTGGAGAGAATCATGTACTTAAATATATAGAAACCAGTAATAAAGCTCTGTTCAATCTTTGGGAAGCCAATAAACAAGTACTTATCGAAAGTGGAGTACCTTTAAATCAAATTGAAATTGCAGAAATGTGTACCTATTCACAACCTGAACTCTTTTATTCTGCCCGCCGTGATAAAGGAAAAACCGGCAGACTAGCTACCGGAATTATGATGATTTAATAATTAACTTTGAATACTCTTCTTTGTGGAAATCCATCTACTTCGAAAACATCTTTTTATTTATATTTTACTCATTGTTATTTACCACAGAGTACCACTGAGTTTCACACAGAGTTTCATAGAGATATTTATTGTAAATTGAAAACAGTCAATAATTAATTTTTAATCTTCAAACCTATACCCTATACCCTGAATTCTGGATTCTGGATTCTGGATTCTGGATTCTGATTTCTGATTCCCTTTTAATTAACACTAACCACCTCGTATAGCACTTCCCCTGATTCATCTAAAAACGCTTTATAATAGGTTCCTTCGAATTCATAATACGTATTATTTTCAATAACTATTTTTTTGTACCCATCGGGTAAAGCATCAACAACAGCTCCTACAGGTGGTTCTACAGTTATGTATTCACTATCATCAACCGATTTTACATAATACGTTCCATAGTAGTAAAAGTAATTTCGGCCATTAATTATAAAATGCACATTTCCAACAGGTAAAGTTCTCACTCTCACACCAAGAGGAGCTCTTACAACAACATAAGTATTTCCGTATGGGCGGTAATAAACACCCGAATGATAGTGATATTTTATTCCGGCATGAGGAACGATAAATGTTGCTTTTGGGATTGATTTATACTTATAACCCCAGTGAGGCATATCTCTGTATCTATAATTAGGTTCGTGCCTTCCATTATGATGTTTATTTCTTGGTTGTGCCTGCAGTGTTGTTGTGAGAATACTTAAAACTAACAGAACAACAATCTTAAAAATAGTATTTGTTTTCATGTCTTTAATTTTTAAGTTTTTTATAAAAAATAAATTCAAGTTTTATGCCAAAATTCATTTTCTTAAAAATCACAGCTTTATTTATTGCTATTTCAATTTAAATATTATTTTTGCATGCGTTATGTCAAAACTTGCATATCGAAAAATTTTAAACTTAAATTCACAATTATGAAAAAAATTTCTTACTTATTATTATTTGCTTTTATAGCTAGCACATTATTCATTTCTTGCGACGAAGATGATGCTGAAAAATCACCATTCGTTAAAGTAAAAATTGGTGCTCAGGATAACACTTCTGTTGGTGGTTTTTATTCAATAAACGATAAAAAAGTTTATACACAGGATCAGGCAGCAACAAAACAAGAAAAAATTGATTTCTTATGTTTCTACGAAGAAGGTAACGATATCTCTCTTGCATCACCAGGAGCAAATATTACAGATATTTTTACAGGTGCTACAGCTCCAGAAACATGGACAACAACTGATACTACTTACTTTTATCAGACAACATTAACAACTGTTCAATTTGATGCTTTAACTGAAGATGATGAACTTATTGTAACTTCTTATAATGCTGATGAAGCTCGCAGAAAAGCTAAACTTTTAACAGTAGATGATATTTATGCATTTAAAACTCAGGATGCATATTATGGTTTATTAAAAGTAACCGAAGTTGCTAATGATTCTATTGGTTATGTAAAATTTACTTATATTCTTAAGAAGTAAAATTGGAATAAAACTATTTTAACCTACGGGGATTTTCAGAATTCTCGTAGGATTTTTCTTTACAATCCCTTCAATTTCAATTCAACCCTTTTATGAAAAAAATATTTTTTCTCAGTTTTCTAATTATCGTTTTTTTATTTGTTCAATGTACTAAAGATGAAAACACAGAATCATCGCCCTTTATTCTTCTAAGAACTGGTGATACATACACAGCAAATGAATCAAAAATTCCTGTTGGTGGTCAGTTAAAGTTTGGAATTTCAGCTGTTGGCGATGGTTTTGCTATTACTAATTTAACTATAAAAAGAATTGCTACTTCAAATACGATTATTGAATTAGATAAAGGATTATATATCAAGAAAGGTGGTATTGATACTGTTTTTACTTTTACCAAAGGATTATCAGAAAGTGAAACATGGAAATTCTCAATTTTAAACGAAAATCGTGATACTGCTTCAGTTTCCATACTTGTATTATTGGGCGAAGGATCTGCATATGGTGATATCAATTATTTTCCAAATATTACAATTGCTTACCAAAACAACACAGAATTTCCACATTATTTAGACTTACATTCAGGAACAACTTATAATGAAACTACAATTACAGGAAACGAAGCAAATATCGATTTAATCAGTTATTATTATTTAAGTTCAGGAACATCATCTCCTACTCTTTCATGTCCTGGTTACAACTCTGCTGCAGGTTATTATCCTGAATTTAGTGAATGGACAACAAAAAATTCAACACAATACGATTACAGCACTACCGATAACGATTTAATATCTGCTGCTCAATTCGATGCATCACAAAACGATAGTTTAATGGTTACATCTTATATTCCAAATAGCGTAAGTGGTACATGTAAGTTTTGCTATACAGGTAAGGTAATTCCATTTAAAGCCAATAATGGTAAATATGGCCTAATAAAAGTAATAAGAGCCGATGAAACAGAAACTGGCTCAATTGAAATTTCAGTAAAAATTCAACAATAATATTCCGACAACTTATTTTATTATGAAACACCCATGATTTGGCAAACACAAACAAAAACAAAAATGAAAATAAAGGTATATGGTATAAGGGTATATGGCATAAGGGTATATTGGATTTGACTACATCCATACCCTATAACTTATACCCTATACCCAATGTTATTGTATAACGTATAAAATTATTTACGTATGAAAAAATATTTTATCATTCTGATCCTGTTCAATTTCACAATATCTTCATTTGCTCAATCAACTCTTATTGGAAAGATTCTCAATTCTGCAACATCAGAAGAAATTTCATATGCAAATGTCACTTTAAATAAATCAATTGGTACAACAACTAATGAAAAAGGTATTTTTAAATTTGATAATTTAAAGCCAGGTAATTATATTCTAAATATTAGTTTCGTTGGATTTGAAAGCTTCTCGCAAAAAATAAAGATCGAAGAAAATAAAACTTTAGAACTTGAAATTAAATTGCAACCCGGAATTTATTCAACCAATGATATTGTAATTACAGCAACTAAAACAGAAAATTATATTCAGGACATTCCTACCAGAATAAACTTACTTACACCTCGCCAGATTCAAGGTATTACTGCTCAAACTACCGACGAACTATTGAGTAATATCCCCGGAATAACAATCACACGATCTTTTGGAATATTCTCTCATAAATCATCAGTAACCATGCGTGGTTTAAGTGGCCAGGAACAAGCACGGATATTAGTTTTAATTGATGGTGTTCCAACAAATAAATCAGATGGTGGTTCTGTAAACTGGAATTTGTTGAATACCGATATGATTGAACGCATTGAAGTAATTAAAGGCCCGGGATCATCATTATATGGAAGTAATGCAATGGGTGGAGCAATCAATATCATTACAAAAAAGCCAACAGAACAGTTTAGCGGCCGTTTTAGTGTCGATTATGGGACTTATAACACTATGCGTGGAAGAATAAATCTATCAGGTCGCACATCAGAAAATAGTGACAAAGGATTTTACTGGAACTTAAACAGTTTTTACAGACAAAGTGATGGATATATTACTCAATCAGAAGCTGATCAACAAGCAAACCCATATATTGTAAATTCAACATTGCAAGAGTGGAGCGCCTCAGCAAAACTTGGATATGATTTTAATAAGAAC
>MENE01000004.1:5301-15731 GCA_001769005.1 Bacteroidetes bacterium GWA2_31_9b
GCCTTTTTTATCTGAACGAAAACTATAAGAAAGTAAATGAATATTTAAAAGATGATTACACATTCTATGATGTACTTTCTGTTCGTGAAGATCTGGGTGTATTATCTTCTGTTTCATATTCTCTGAATAAAAATACAATTACTGCCGGAATCGATTATAAACAAGGTGCAGTTGATGCAAAAGACGTTTATTACACATCAACTGATATTGTTTACAATCGTGGCAAAATGAACTTTTTTGGATTATTTGCACAGGATGAAATAAGCTTGTTAAACAATAAACTTAAAGTGATTGCAGGAGTGCGATTCGATTATGCTAAATATCTCGATGGTGGTTTCGAAATCGAAAATCCTACGGGTGAAACAACCTTTATGATGGATTTTGAAGATGCTGATATGCAAGAAGATGCATGGAATGCACTAAGTCCAAAATTATCGGCACAATACAATTTTAATCAAGATTTCAGACTCTATGCAAGTTATGCAAAAGGATTCAGGCCATCAATTCTGGATGACTTATGTCGCTCTGGAAGAATGAAAGGTGGATTTAAACTTGCTAATCCATCACTTCAACCCGAGTACTTAAGTAATTTCGAAATTGGAACAGATATTCGATTATTCAATAAATTAAGATCTTCAGCATCACTCTATTATTCGTTAGGTACAGACTTTATGTATTACGTAAATACCGGAGATTCCATTGACATGGGATATGGATTAAAACCAATTTATAAACGCGCAAATATTTCAGAAGTAAACATTTATGGTGCAGAGGTTGAGTTAAACTATTTTTTAAATGAAAACCTTATTTTTAATGCGAATTACGCTTATACTCACTCACAAATTAGTAACTATAAGCCTTTAAGCGAAGGTGATCCTATTGATTTAACCGATAAATATTTAACCGATGTTCCGGCGAATATGGTTTCTCTTTCGGTATATTGGAAAAATAGAATAGTAAATACAGCTGTAACAGCTAAATATACTGACGAAATGTGGATAAACGATTTAAATCAATACGACGATATTGTGCTCAACGACAAATATCCGGCTTATACCACAATAGATTTAAAATTCTCAAAAGATTTTAAACAAATCTTTACCAATCTGAGTATTCAGAATATTCTTAATACAAAATTTTACGATAGCAAAGGAGCCGTTTGTCCGGGACGCTTTATTACCATTAAACTAGGAACTAAATTTTAACTTAAAATAATAAAACTATGAGATTATTTACAACACTTGTTGCGTTATGTTTTGCAATAGTATCGTGCAATCAGAATGCTCCGAAAGAAATTTCTGAGAATTCAAATCAACCTTATGTAATAGATACTACAAACAACAACTTTTATGATAATGTAGAATCGTATGCTTTGCCATTAGTAGAACTTGAAATTACAGGTGAAATTTTAAATCCCGGGAAAGTTGATTTTACAAAGCTTACTAAACGAAATGTAATTGTTAAAGAAACACAATTGGAAGGAACAGGGAAAGATAAATTTATTGGTGCATATCGTTACGATGGTTACTCGTTGTTTGACATTTTAAATACCTGTGTTTTGAATAAGAAAAACATAGAAGAATATCATCCAATTATTGATCTTTATATAGAGATTGAGAATAATGTAGGCGAAAAAGTAATTTTTACCTGGGGCGAAATTTTTTATCCAAACAATTTACACAGAATTATTATTGCAAGTGATGTAGCTCGTATTGTTCCATCAAAAACGAAAGATTTATGGACATTGCCAACAAATAGCAAATTGGTTGTAGGAAACGATTTAATTACCGAACGTAATATCTCAAATCCTGTAAAAATTACCGTAAAATCTTATAACAAATCATTTCCCACAGAAAAAGGAATGAATCCAATGTATTGCAACGAAGTGAAAATATTTAATAACAACGAACAAATTGCTACTTTAAATAAAACTCCTGAAGGTTTACATAATGTGACTTTCAATACTATTTTTTATGGACGTGGTCGTGGAATACACAGCACATCTCCATTTGTAGGAGTAATTTTAAATGAAGTGTTAAAACCTTATTTTGAGTTCAATAAAGAAAATCTGCAAAAAGGATTATTCTGTGCAGTTGCTAAAGATGGATACCGAGTAGTAATAAGCTATTCAGAAATATTTAATAGAAACGATCAACAGGAATTTTTGTTAGTTGAAACAGATGTTAATGAAAATGGTGGATTATTCAGAATTTTCCCTGCTTGCGATTTCTTTTCTGATAGAGCAGTAAAATCATTAGAACAGATTTATTTTACAAATAACTAGAAAATGCTTTTATGATCTCTGCAGCTTATTTTTTGTCGCAGAGATCATAAAAAAATCTACATTTTCATTTTTAGATTTTTAGATATTAAATTCTTTACTTTTTGGGTTAGCGTATCAAAATCATATTCCTGTGGATAAACAGGCTCAATATAGCTTACCTTAATCTTTGTAAACGGTCGTGGGAAATGTGAGCCTGCTGGTAAAGCTTTATACGCGCCACTTATTGCAATTGGAATTACCGGAACATTTAGCTCTTTACTTAAAATTGCAAATGTTTTCTTAAATTCGCCAAGCTCTCCGTTTTTTGTCCTTGTACCTTCGGGGAAGATAATAACTTTTTTGCCTTGTTTTAATACCTCAGCCATCTTCTGAATCGATTCCTTCAAATCGGTATTAATATCCATAATAATAACATTATTCTTATTGGCCATGAAGTTCAGGAACTTATTCTGAATGTGTTTTCTTTTGGCATAAAAATAGGTTTCTTTAATAGTACTTCGTTTTAGAAAAGCAGTAACAAAAAGGCCATCTATATAGCTTTGATGATTTGGTGTAAGTATTGCAGCACCTTCCGGAATATTTTCCAATCCATTGCATTTAATTCGGAAATAAAGCTTGAAAAAATTTCTGGATGATTTAATAATGAACGATTGCGTTGGCCATGACTTTGGTAACTTTAGGTGAATCTTTTCTTTTATTATTTCTGACCAATTATGCATTTCGAATGACTGAAACATTTTATTTTCCTTAATATGCTCAACCATTTTACCTATTGATGGGAATGATAAAAGTTTATCTTCAGGGATTTTAACTCCAAACGTACGTTCAATAAAATCGATGAGTGTAATTTTACCAAGCGAATCAAGTGCTATATCAAACTCAAGATGATCATCGGGTGATACTGTCATATCTATCTGGCTTTCGAGAAAAGTTTTAATTGCAATAAACTCTTCTGATAATGGATGATCTGGTTGGTCTTTTTTTCTCGCAGGTTTTTCGAAAAGTTCTTCCAGTTTAAAACGTTGAATTTTACCTAATCGGGTACGTGGCATTTCTTCTTTAGTCAAAGAATATTTCATTATCCTTTTATAAGATGTAAGTTCTGCATTGAACCCAGGCATTATTTCTTCCTTGAAAAGTTTTTCAGGATCTTTAATTTCTTTTTGAGTAAGAACTTCATAATCGGGAAGAATTACTGCATGCAGCATATCATTGTGCAAAAACACTCCTGCTTCCTTAATAAAAGAAATCTTGTCCAATTTTTCTTCCAACTCAACAGGATTAATATTTTTTCCATTAGGAAGAACAATAATTTCTTTCTTACGTCCGGTAATAAAGAGATAACCTTTTTTATCTACGTAGCCTAAATCTCCAGTATATAACCAACCATCCTTAATCATTTCGGCAGTTTCTTCTGGTCGATTGTAATAACCTTTCATCACATTTGGTCCTTTAGCAACAATTTCACCATCACGAATTTCCATTGTTAAGCCGGGAAGAGCATGCCCGGGTGAGCCAATAATAACTTTTCCCGGTCGGGTAAAAGTAATCATTGGAGCAGCTTCTGTCATTCCAAAACCTTCGAGTACTTCAAATCCAATTGTTTTAAAAAAATCTCCAACAGTTTTATTTAATGCAGCACCACCAGAAACAAGAAATTCGAGATTTCCACCAAATCCTTGATGAACTTGTTTAAATATTTTTCTTCCTAATTTTTTACTTCCTGTAGCTTTAACGATTTTAAAGAATAATCGACCAATTGCTTTTGCATCAATTTTAGCTTTAATCCCTTTATAAAGTAATTCGTACAAACGAGGAACACCAATCATAATGTTCACTTTATTATTCTTAAGTGTTTCAAGAATATCTGCCGATTGCATTGAAGGTGACATGACTATTGTTCCTCCAACAGCTAATGGCGCAGCCATTGATCCGGCCAAAGGGAAAATATGATGTAAAGGCAATAAAACAAGTACTTGCCTTTCAGAAGTAAAAATAACTACATCTTCAGATACTGCTTTAATATTTGCAACAAGGTTAGCATAAGAAAGCATTACACCTTTTGGACTTCCTGTGGTACCAGATGTATAAATAATTACAGCCGTGTCTTCCTTATTCTCGGGTACATTCCAAATAAATTGATCTGAAACAGGCAATAACTTTATTTCATCAAGATTTACAATAACGGGATTGTATTTAAGATTTGATTGTACCCTATCAAATTTTTTATTTGTTTCGTTACTTATAAAAACGATATCAGGCTGACAATCATTTATTATATATGAAACATCATTTGGAGCTGCTAAAAAATCAATAGGAATAACTGTACAGTTATTCTGCCATGATGCATAAAAAGTAAAAATCCAATCGGCTCTGTTTTCGGCATGAATTGCAACTTTTGTATAATTCTTATTTTTAACTAATTGTGAATACTTATTAATTTCAATAAATAATTCAGAATAAGTATATGTTTTCTCCTTTGTAATCAGAGCGGGTTTATTTTCAAACTTAGTATTTATCATAAATCAAAAATTAGAAATCAAAATAAATTCTTTTCTTATGAGAATAAAATTTGTATGATTTATTAGTTTACAAAATTACTGTTTTTTTTGTATTTGCTTGTACTTTTACTTTTTGGTAAAAATATGATAATATAAAAAAGGTTCAGAAAAATCTGAACCTTTTAAGTAAATTATATGAACTTACAATTATTGAACTACAAATCGAGTAGTATTCACTTTACCGTCGATAGTAACTTTAATAATATAAACTCCATTTGAGTAATTTTCAAGATTAATTTTTTGCGTTTTAACATCAATAAAATCTTTTGAGTACATTGATATACCTAAAGCATCAATTATCTGAATATTCGCATTCTTAACAGAATTTTCAAATTCAATATTTAATTCATTTTTAGCAGGAATAGGAAAAATGTGAATTTGGTTTTTATCGATGTCTATAATATCAGTAGATGTGTTTAATGTTATCGTAAATGTATTGCTTGAAGTACCTGTTAAAACAGGGTTAGAAGATTTAACTCTAACTTTATAAGCTGTACCTGTTGGCGTATTAGCAGGTATTGTACCATTTATAGTTCCGGCAATGTCTGAAACCAAACTTCCAATTTCAGTTTCATTTGTAAAATCACCACTTGCATTTGAAAGATATGCTGTAAAAGTATTTGAGCTAAATGTACTAAATTCAGTATATGGAATATTTATTGAAGTACCTGAAATTGGAGTAACTATATATGTTCCTGAGATTGTGCCAGTTAAAATTTCAGTCATATCAAATGAAGACAACTTTGATTTCCATAAACCTCGTCCATAAGTACTAGCATATAAAATTGAATTTTCAGGAGTTGATAAATCATAGAAAATTTCGAGTTCAGTAACAATAACTGAAGGTAAATTGTTACTAAAAAGAGCCCAATCAGAAGTACCATCTTTAAAGAAAACACCTATATCGGTTCCAGCATATAATTGTTGTGTTTTGGAAAAATTATTTTGAATTATTGTATTGGCAGGAACACTCGGTAATCCGGTTGAAATATCATTCCATGAGTTGCCTCCATCAAAAGATTCAAATGCCTTTACATTATTATAACCTCCAAATGTAATCCATATGTGAGTTGGATCATAGGCATCAACAGAAATATATGTTATGCTATTTGATGTAGATGGTAAATTTGATGTAAGGTTGATCCAATTTGATCCACCATTTGTTGTTTTATAAAAATTATCAAAATCAGTAATATATAAGGTCTTATTATCAGAAGGTGCAATTGCTATTGATCTAATTTTATTACTAAGACTTAGAGATGAAATTTTAGTCCATGAATTCCCCCTGTTAGTTGTTTTCCAAACATCTTCATACCCAACATAAATTGTTTGGTTATTTACAGGATCAATGATATAAGGTGTAACCCAAGCACCATTTTCTCCTCCAGGGATGCTATCAGAAATACTAACAACTGTTTGCCAATTTGACCAATGATCTGTTGTTCGATCTATTTGTCCGTATACATAAGTTGCATACTGAACATTCGCATTGGTATAATCAATAATACACTCCATACCGTCTCCACCTTTAACATCATACCAAGTATCAGAAGAAATTAATTTACTTCCATTGTCTTGTAAACCTAATATCACTTCATCTGAAACTGTTTGTGAAACTCCCAGTTTATAAATTTGACTAATAACCATTCCATCAGTTAAATCGGACCAGTTGTTCCCTCCATCAATAGTTTTATAAATACCTCCGTCGTTTGCTTCAAAGAAAGTTGTAGCATTCTGAAATTCCATAAAATGTTTATCAGCATGAACAGCTGGAACGCCTCCTTCACCATACCAGTGATTTACAATATTCCAATTAATACCTCCATCACTTGATACCCAACTATTTATTCCACCAAGAAAAAGATGATTTTCATCAACAGGTGAAACTGAAAGAGTTAAATCGTACCACCCTTGTCCTCCAATATCTGAATCACCATCATACCAGTTCAATAAGTTATTTCCTGATACAGTACCATCATAAATTTTTGAAAATGTTTCGCCACTGTTTTCAGATTTATAAATACCTTCTAATCCACCATCATCATTACTTGCCATAGCATATACAATTGTTGAATCAGATTGTGATGGATCCAATTCTACCCTGTACACATTTGATGGAAAGTTATGGACAACTGACCAGTTATCTCCCGCATCATTTGTTTTGTATATTTCCCTACTTAAATTTGCTGCATATAAAACAGTATCTTCGCACCCATATTTAAATTCCATATCAAAAAAATTCCCATTCAAAATTTCTGTCCAGTTATTTCCGCTATTAATTGATTTGTATATGCCTCCATTAGTAGCAACATAAAAAATGTTTTGCTGAGTAGGGTGAATCAGCATTTTTGTTATCCTGTATTGGTTTGAAACATTAAAACTTAAACCTGTTGTTTCCCAGGTTTCTCCATCATTAGTTGATTTCAGAACTCCAACTGAATAATTGTCTCCAGCATCTCTGTCTCCCGTTGCTATATAAATTATTTTAGATGTTTCGTAATCATTTGGTATAATTATTCCGCTAACTCCAATTACAGGTATAGTATCAGTTAATACTTCCCATGAATTTCCTCCATCGATTGTTTTCCATAGACCTCCTGATGGTGCTCCAATCCAAAAGATATTATCATCAGTTGGATGAAATGCAATACAATTTATTCTTCCAATACCGGCATAACCACCATCAGAATTATCAGGCCCCATACTTTGCCAATCAGATAAATCTGATTTAGATTGGTAATATTTTAAATATTCTGACTGAATTTTTAAAATATTAATATCAGGGAATTTTCCGGTTTTTCGGTTAACCCGAGTTTCCCAATACCACTCCCAACGTTTAAATTGTTTCCACCCGGCTGCTTTATATTTTTTACCATCTATATAATAGTACCCTCCTTTTACATCATATTTACTCCAATATTCATTAAATTCATTCTGAATATCAAAGAAAGTATATCCACTTTTAATATCATTTGGTGAATAAAACTTTTCTCTCCAGCTTTGAGAAAAACTTAAACTGTTAAATAAAATAGTAAATAATAATAAAATGATACATTTTTTCATAATTTCAAATTTTAAAGTTCAAACTCCTTATAAAATGTTTGTTTATCTGCTTGATTTAATTGATATATAATTATAATTCTATAATTGCCCGAAAGAGATAATGATTTAATTGTTTTAGGAATACCATTTTCGTTTTTATTTCCACACCAACTCTCCTGTTTATCCCAACTAATACTATGACTTTGTCCTTTAAATAAATATAATTTTTCATCAGGTTTTGCACAAGGTGCTCCACATGGGCAATTTAAAATTCTGACTTTTTCCCAATTATTATTTACAAATCGTTGAATATTCAACCTTTGTGGATTATATAATACGATTGTATCGTTAGAAATATTTTTAACTTGAAAATGAATTTGATTGTCAGAAATTACAATCTCGGTTTCAATATCATTTGGTTTTTGATTTAAAGTATTTTTTTCAGATGGTTTACAAGAAGAAAAAAAAATAACTACAAGAAAAATTAAAATTTGTTTCATAAGATTTGTAAAAATGTTTATCCAAAGGTACAAAGAAAATCAGATCATTTAAATCAGAACAGAATTAAAACTAATTTGTTTTTATTAATTGCTGAATTGTAACATTAAAATTAGATTATGCGTCTAATAAACAGATCTATGCTGCTCTTAAACCAATAACAAACAGTCATTTTCTATTACTCTATTCATTTTCTTGGTTTTTGGGCAGCATTTTTTTAAAAATATCAATTCATTTATTATTTATTTTATCTTTGATAAAAAACTTAATAAAATGAAACCTGCATACATTCTTCTTTTGATATTATTTTTATTCTCGATTTCTTGCCAACAAACATTAAACAATGCTAATGAACTTGTTGAAAAACAAGATAGTTCATATGTTAAAAAAGCATATTTTGAAAAAAGTGGGACTTTAAAATCGGAAATATCCGTAAAAAATAAAATGAAAAATGGTCCAGCAAAAGAGTATTATGCAACAGGAGAATTAAGAACTTTAGTTAATTACGAAAATAACATAAAAGTTGGAGAAACAATTTGGTATTATCAAAATGGAAAACCGTATAGAGTTACTCCATACGTTAATGGAATGATGGATGGAATTAGAAAAATATATTACGAGAATGGTAAGTTGCAAGCTGAAATTCCATATAAAAATGATGAACTTATTGAAGGTACAATTGAGTATGATGTAAATGGAAAGAAGTTAGATTCAAAAGTTAAAATTGTATTTAAAACTCAAGATTTACTAAAATATTCTAATGAATTTATTCTTGATATATCTTTGTCAAACAATTTTAAAAATGTTAAGTTCTTTAATGAAATACTTTCTACAAGCAATAAAAAAATTAGAATTCTTATAGATACAAAAAAAGGGACTGGTAAAATTGTTTACAATTTGCCTCCTGGTTCATTTGAAATGAGAATTTTAAAAATTTATGCTGAATATAATACTAGCTTAGGAAATCCTAAATTGATAAGTTCTTCATATAATCTTGCTATTGATCACAGATAGATTAATTGAAAGCTTTTAATCGTTGTTTTAATTCATAACTTTCTGGCACTAGTTTTAATCCTTCAATAATTAACGATTTAGACTTCTGCATATTCCCTTTCTTAAAATAATATACCGATGCAGTCGAAAAAAGAATTGAAATATTTGTTTCGTAAGCAGAGTATGAATCTTTGGTTGAATTTTCTAAAAAAAGATTTTGATATTTAATTGCTCTATTTATATCATTTTGTTCATACCCATCAACCGCAAGTTGAATGTAAGCCTCACTAAGCATAATTAAATAAATATTATGCGTTTTTATTGCAGGATACAAATCAGTAAAATCAAGAAATTCTTTAAGTATTTTTTCTGATATTCTCTTATTTCCAAACTTATTTGAAATACAATGAATTAATAAGGTTTGTACATCTAAGTGATCCGGACGTAAAGTATAAGCATTTACTATATATGTTAGTGCTTCATCTGTTTTATTATTTCTAACAAACAATCGAGCTTTTTCATAATTATAAATAAATGCAATTTCTTTTCGAGTTTCAATGTCAGTTAATTTTGAATAAAGACGATTGTAAATTGAATCATATAAATCATAGCGACCTTTATATTCTAATTGATTTTGAGTTATACGACTAAATTCACCAACAATTTGTTCTCTGGTAATTCCATAATTATCATATCTAGCTATTTTATATAATAAATCAACATATTTTAAATCAGAAAAGTCATGTTTTTCTATAACAATAGCAGCAGAATAAAACAAAAGATATCCAATTTCTTCAGATGGGTAAAATAAATAAGCTTTTTCAAGTTCGTAAAAAGCTTCTTCAAATTTTTGATTCTGAATTTTTTCAACAGCATCATTATAATACTGAATACCGACCATTTCCTTTAATGTAATATTTTTTTCATTAAAATAATGTTTTTCAAAAAGTTCATCAATTGTAGCTGAATTATATTCCTGTATACTAATTAGTTTGCTATCTTTTAAATGTTTTATATAATTTTCTTTAAATGTTTGATTAAATACAAAATAT
>MENE01000005.1:0-3683 GCA_001769005.1 Bacteroidetes bacterium GWA2_31_9b
TGATGCAGCCTGCCGCATAAGCGTCTCCCTTAAGGAAAAACAGGAAATAGGCAGCGTCCGGTTCATCGGCTTTGAGCATCCCCAAGAATGATTCTCCTGCCTTGTCTATCTCATCCATGGTAATGCTAAGAAACTCACTCGTGTAAGGCTTATTCTTGAATATTACCTGGCCTTCGGGGAATATCTCTTTTGTCATATCCCTATTGTTTTATATACTTCTTTTTTTGTCAACAATAATTCCTTGTCCCTGAGTGCACCTTGACTAAGCAGCACTGTTTCTGTTAGGTTAAAAAAATTCTTTCAGGAGCTAACGATGACAAAGAAGAAAAAAACTAAGACTTCAGCAGCAGCTAAGAAGGCGGGGAAAAATAAATTAGCCCGTTCCTCAAAACCTTCAAAGAAACAGCAGAAAAGCAGGAAGCCTGCAGTCCCAAAGACACGGGTAAAATTAAAGGCGGTAAAAGCCGCTGCACAGAAGGAAAAGGCCAAGAAACCTACTCTCAGGGACATTTTCAGGGTAAAGAAACTTCACGAGATAAGAAAAAAAATATTGAAGCAGAGAGCGTTGTTGCTCGCAGAGGCTAAAGAGGCTTTAAATGCCCTGCCGGGACAGACTGTATTCCCTGATATGGGCGACCAGGCAACGGCAGAAACAGACAGGAATTTTATGCTCAGGCTCAGAAGCAGGGAACAGAAACTAATCAAGAAAATTGACGATGCGCTGGACAGAATAGATAACGGTACATTTGGAATATGCGATGAGTGCGGCATGGAGATAAATATTAAAAGACTTGACGCGAGGCCTGTAACTACGCTCTGTATGGAATGCAAGACCCAGCAGGAAGAAGAAGAGAGGATACGGGAGTCGTAACCTCCCTGTGAGCCGCAGATATTACATTTTTACTTTTAACCCGGATTTATCTCTAAGGGCATCGCCTAAGACATTAAAGCACAGCGCTGTAACGGCTATTGCCAACCCGGGAAATAAAACCATCCACGGCTCTGACGCAATATAGGCCCTGTTCATGCTTACCATAGAGCCCCATGTCGGCATCGGAGGCTGGGCGCCAAGCCCTAAAAAACTCAGCGATGCTTCTGTTAAAACGTATCCGCCGAGTTTGATTCCTGCCATAACAAGTCCGATAGGAAGGCACTGAGGCATTAGGTGCACGAAGAGTATCCTGAATCTGCTGCATCCAATGGCTTCAGCGGCTTCTATGTATGCTTCCTCTTTTAAGGTTAAGACGTGTCCCCTTATGAGCCGCGCGAATGAAGCCCACCCCACAAAGGCTATAGCGATCATCACCGTATATATTCCGGCAGGGAATATGATGGAGACGCCTATTGCAAGCAGCAGGGAAGGGAATGCAAGAATGAGGTCTACAACAGCCATGATTGCCGTATCAATCTTGCCGCCGAGATAGCCTGAGCAGAGCCCCATAACAAGCCCGAGGAACATAGAGATGGATGCCGCTATCACGGCAATGCTTACGGATATTCTTCCGCCGTAAAGCACCCTTGAAAGAATATCTCTTCCTTTGTTGTCAGTACCAAACGGATGTTTTATGCCAGGCGGTTCTTTTATGCTGTCAAGGTCAATTTTTTCAGGGTCATAAGGTGAAAGAACAGAGGAAAATACCGCAAGGATGGATATTATAATTATTACAGAGCTGGCTATTTTACCTGTCAGATGCATAGAGCCTTACCCTCGGATCAAGATAGTGATACAGGACGTCAACTATGATATTGATAAGAACAAAAACAACGGTGCCTATGATTATGCACCCCATGATAACAGGATAATCCCTCTTTATTATTCCGTCCATCGTAAATCTTCCGATGCCGTCCCAGCCGAAAATCGTTTCCGTAAGCACGGCGCCGTTTAAATAACTTGCGATATCAAGCCCGATTACAGTGACCAAAGGGATAAGTATATTTCTGAATATGTGTATGGCATTAATTCTAAAGACGGTCAGGCCTTTTGCCCTTGCCGTGCCTATAAAAGGCATTCCTGTTATTTCTATTATAGAGGTGCGTGTAATTCTTGCGAGCATTGCAATGGCAGGAAGAGATAGTGTAAGAGCAGGCATAACGAGAAATCGCAAGTCACCCGTGCCTGACGGCGGGAAAAGTCTCAGTTTAAGGCTGAGAAACAGCATTATGAGAAGGCCGCTCCAGAATACAGGAACGCTCAGGCCTGTTATGGAGACAGCCGATATAATCCTGTCAACAGGTGTATCTTTTTTATATGCGGCAATAAAACCTAAAAAAATTCCTATCGGGACTGCAATGACCATTGCTCCGAATGCGAGTTTCATAGTGTTGGGGAATTTTATAAGTATGTCGTCAAGGACTTTTCTGTTTGTGTAATATGACCTTCCCATCTCGCCCTGGAGTAAGAGTTTTATGTATCCTGCATACTGGCTGAAGACGTCTTTATCAGCGCCGAGTTCTTTTCTTATCTTTTCTATTACTTCAGGCTGCGCCCTCTCGCCGACCATGCTCTGCACAGGGTCTCCGGGAAGCGCCTTTGTAAGTGAAAATGTAAGAAGCGTAATGCCGAACAGGAGAAGGACTAAGATAAAAAACCTTTTTAGGATGTAGCGTTTAATGGCGGATTCTCCTTTCTTGTTTCAGCCATTCCTCTGTCTCTTTTTTCGTCTTAAGCGTATCTTCAAACTGTATCTTTTTCAATCCATAAATGAGCTTTCCGAGTTTTACTCCTCCTTTAAGCCCTGTTATATCCATAATCTCCTCTGACGTAAGAAAACTTCTTTTCCATATCTTCTTAAACCTTTCAAATTGACTAAGAAGTTTTACATTTTCTGAGAGAATCAGGAGGTCAAAGGCAGAATCTTTTGCCTTAAAGAAAGTTTCAAAGAGATTTTTCTGAGAAAATATATCCTGTTTTTTTGTTTTGTGAAGAAGCTTATGCGTTATCTTAAGCCTTTCTCTGATCACTCTGCTCAACCTTAGCCTGTTTCTGTTCAATGCCGAGCCGTAAAGGACATGCTCAAGCCGGAGAAGCCCGTGAAGCGTTAATTCCTGAGAAAAAGGTTTTTCAAGATTCTGCTTGAATTTTGATGGAAGTTTTTTAATTTCCGATTCAAGACGAGGAATACTTTTGATATTTTCAGAAACACCTTTATGTGTTATGGACAGGAAGCATTCAAGCAGCCCATCATCTGACGCTATTTTCAGGGCATTGTGGAAGTTTTTAAAATTAAGGAGCTTAAAAAACTCAAGCGTGATCCTTTCAGACGCTGATTTCCTGATTTCTTCTCTCAGATGTCTTGCCATTTTTCTGGTTTCAGGCTCTGCCTTCCATCCGAGTTCTGAAACAAAGCGGTAAATTCTTAGCAGCCTTAACGGGTCATTCCTGAAATTATCTATTGATATAGCTTTAATCCTGTGCTTTGCGATGTCTTTTACGCCGTTAAACGGATCAATAGTGCCTGTGCCGGGTGACCATGCGACAGCATTCATTGTGAAATCCCTCTCTCCAAGATTGCCCTTAATATCACCTTTGAGTTCTGTAAAATCAAGGGTAAGCCCGTTTTTAAGAACAATCCTTATCATCCGCTCCTTTTTTAATTCAACTATGGTTGCGCTGCCGCGCTTCTGCACAAGCAGCTGCGCTGCAAATTCCTTGATATCTCCGCGGACAATATAGTCAATATCTT
>MENE01000005.1:3711-4929 GCA_001769005.1 Bacteroidetes bacterium GWA2_31_9b
GTTTTTCATGTTCAGGTATATCTTACCAAAAAATGAGGTCGGCGATTATACATTGAAATACGCAGGGTGGGGCGGTTGGTTTTAAGAATTCTCTTGACAGTGAACCATCGTTCACCATATAATAAAGCCATGACAAAAGACTTAAGGGAAAACAGGCTAAAGGCAAGAATCAGGGACATAGCAGACTTCTACCACCACAAAGGCAGGATGCCGAGTTTTTCTGAAATAGGAGATATGGTTGGGATGAAGTCCAAGAACGCGGTTTATAAACTGGTCAATAAGCTTGAAAAACTCAAGGTTCTGGAAAGAGATGACAAAGGCAGACTCATACCCGTCTCAATAGCATCTTCCGTAAAGATGCTCGGCACTGTTGAGGCAGGTTTCCCGAGCCCCGCCGAAGAGGAGCTTTCAGACACCCTTTCACTTGATGATTTCCTCGTAAAAAATCCTCAGGCCACTTTTCTCTTAAAGGTCTCAGGCTACTCAATGTCAGAGGCAGGCATACTTCCTGGAGACATGGTTATTGTTGATAAGGGACAGGTTCCCAAAAGCGGAGATATTGTGATTGCAGAGATTGATGCTGAATGGACAATGAAATATCTGGACAAAAGCGGAGACGCTGTAACACTTATCCCCGCGAATCCTAAATTTAAACCGATAAAGCCCCAAAAAGAACTGAAGATAGCTGGAGTCGTAACTGCTGTGATAAGGAAATACAGGTAAAATTTAAAAAGGAGGACAGATTTATGGAGATAGCAACATCATCTTTACTGGCTGAGTTTGGTTTGCATGCAATTTTTTACGGCATAGGCATTTTTGCAGCTTATTTCGTAGGCATGCAGTGCAGTTAAGGAGAATTACAAATCCTAATTCCTAACCGGAGGATAAATGAAAGGCCCGATTTCCGCATAGGTTATTGAGAGGAACATATGCTTGCTTCGCGTCCACTGTCTCAAGCGCCAAGGCATAGAGGAGCTTGTTTAATTCATCGGTGGCTATCAGCCGCCCGCATCCATTTTTTGGTTTATCTGCTTTGTAAAGCCTTCTTTAAATTCCTGCACCCATGTTCATCCCCCATATTACAAGCCCTCTGAAAATCAGAGATCGCTCTGTCATTGTTTTATATTCTCTATCCCCATGTTAGCAATATTATAAGATGCCAAAATGTTGGTCAAGGTAAATTTCACATTGGGTTTCCTTGACATGTTTTTAGGGTAT
>MENE01000005.1:5056-5208 GCA_001769005.1 Bacteroidetes bacterium GWA2_31_9b
ATAGTAATTTCAGAGTTTTACAAATAATACTCCGACGTACAAATATTCAGATTATTAGAGCTTTTAATGGAATACAAGCCATTGACTTATGCAAATCAGGAGACATTGATTTGGTTTTGATGGATATAAAAATGCCTGTAATGAATGGGATT
>MENE01000005.1:5216-14166 GCA_001769005.1 Bacteroidetes bacterium GWA2_31_9b
TATTGAAATTAAGAAAATAAGACCAAAGTTACCAATAATTGCTCAAACAGCTTTTGCGATGACCGAAGACAGGAAATTAAGTTTAAATGCAGGTTGTATTGATTATCTATCAAAACCAATTAAATCTAAAGCTTTAATATCTACGTTAAACAAATACCTTTAAATAAAAAGCATTTACATTTTTTTTTCAATAAAATTATTGTTTAATTTTAAAGCTTAAAATCATTAAATAAATTAAACAATGAAAAAATTAATTATCGTTATTATTTTGTTTTTAAGCATGAATGCATTCTCACAAAACGAAATGAAACCATTTAGGTTTTATGTTTCTCCATCACTACATGTAGGTTTTTTTAATCCAACTGAAGTTAATAATTATATTGCCACTAAGGCAGAAGAAAGTAATCTAACTACAACTGCAGGTTCAACCGACCTTATAGTTAATTTCAATCTAGGTTTAGGATTAGGTTTTCGTTTTGTTAATATTTTTGAATTTCAAACCGTCGCAGAATATTCAATAGCTCCAAAATTTATAGTTGTAACAAATGGCGAAAGTTTATCATATACATATTCTAGATTTTCGGGAGGACTTATTGCAAACTTGCTAATACCTCTATCGTCGGACGAAAGAAAAACATCATTTATTGTTGGGGGAGGCTTATTATATCATAATCTTTCTTTCGAAGAATATACATCATCGACAATTGCTCCGAGATTTCAAATAGGAATTAGTCTGAACAACAATAAATTTAATCCACAAATTTTAATTTCTGGAGATATTATAAATGCATCAGACAATGGTTTTGATCTTAATTATTCAGGAATTAGAATAGGTGCAAATCTGAATTTTTAAAAATTATCATTTAAAATTTCACACTCAATATTTTATTATTCACTACTTTAAATAGAATGTGAACATTTATATATTCCAATATGTTTATATAAAGGGTTAATGTTTCTTTTTATAATGTATATTTGCAGATTGTATAATTAATGTTTTATAACATTATTTCATAATTGCTTTATATAGATATTATGACAAAACTGAAAACACAAACTATTCCTTCATTATTAGAAAATAGTTTTCAATTGTATGGTGAACGTACAGCTTTATCTTATGTAAATGGAAAACCATTAACATATTCCGATTTAAAAATTGAAATTGAAACAATGCAGAAATTACTTGCAAGTTTCAATATCCAAAAAGGAGATAAAGTTGCAATACTTAGCAGGAATATGCCAAATTGGGGAATTGCTTATTTTGCTATTACATCAATTGGAGCCATTGCTGTTCCAATGTTACCTGATTTTCATGAAAAAGAGATTCAGAATATAATTGAACATTCTGAAGCAAGAGTTTTATTTGTTTCGAAACTAATGCTTTCAAAAATAGAAAAACTTCCAACAGATCTTTTAGATACAATCATTTTCACTGATGATCTAAGCATTGAAAAAGGTACAAAGAATACATTGAACACTCAAAATTCTGAGAATTCGAGTGTAGATGAAACCGATATAGCATCAATTATATACACATCGGGTACTACTGGAAAATCAAAGGGTGTTATGCTTACACATAAGAATCTTGTAAACAATGCTATACAAGTGCTATCAATAGAACCAGTAAACTCAACAAACTCGTTTTTATCAATTCTTCCATTATCGCATACCTACGAAAACACATTAGGATTAATATTACCATTAATGCAAGGTGCATCAGTTTATTATCTTGAAAAACCACCTACTGCTGCAGCATTATTACCTGCATTAAAAATTGTTCATCCAACTCACATTCTAAGTGTTCCTATGGTTATTGAAAAGATTTATCGTAACCAGATTTTACCAAAATTTACAAGTGGAAAAATTATATCAACTTTATATAAAATATCATTTATCAGAAAGTTTTTAAACCAGATGGCTGGAAAAAAACTCGTTGATACATTTGGTGGCAACCTGAAATTCTTTGGTGTTGGAGGTGCTCCGCTTGACCCTACAGTTGAAAAATTTTTAAAAGAATCTAAGTTTCCTTATGCTATAGGTTATGGATTAACTGAATCGTCGCCATTGCTTTCTGGAGCTAATCCACACCAGGTAAAATTAAGAGCAACAGGTCCAATATTAAAAGGTATTGAAGTTAAAATTAACAATCCTGATCCAAATACAGGCGAAGGAGAAGTTTGGGCTAAAGGTGATAATATTATGAAAGGATATTATAAAGAACCTAAAATTACCAGCGAGGTATTAACTTCTGATGGTTGGTTAAAAACAGGCGACTTGGGATATTTCGACAAAGACAACTATTTATTTATACGTGGACGTATAAAAAATATGATTATTGGAGCTAGCGGTGAGAATATTTATCCTGAAGAAATTGAATCGGTAATCAACAATTTTAAATTTGTAGTTGAATCAGTTGTTGTTGAACAAAAAGGAAAACTTGTAGCTTTAGTTCACTTTAATCAGGAAGAACTTGAAAAACATTTCCACGAATTTAAAGAAGAAGCATTACATTATATCAAAGAAAAAGTTGATGAACTTAGTAAAGAATTGCAGGAATATGTTAATTTAAGAGTAAACAAATTTTCACGTTTAAATGCAATTGTAGCACATTCAACACCTTTTGAAAAGACTGCAACACATAAAATAAAAAGATACTTATACTACTAAACTTATTATAATTTTAATTTAAACCATTCTGCATTTCAGAATGGTTTTTTAATATTAGTTGATTTTTGTCTCAAAAAGACTTAATTTATTATTCAAACCAATAATTTATGAGATTCGCAATTGGTGACATACATGGGTGTTTAAAGACCACAAATTTATTGATTGATAAACTAAGGCAAATATCACCAGAATTAACACTTTATTTTTTAGGGGATTATATCGATCGTGGCCCTGACTCCAGAGCAGTTCTTGATAGGTTAATTGAACTGAAAAGTAATTCTCCTTCAATATATATTCTTCGTGGTAATCATGAACAAATGATGCTCGATACATATAAGCATATAGATAATAATAATTACATTTTGTGGCAAAAGAATGGTTCAAAACAAACATTAAGCAACTTCTCTGTTCCGAAAGGTATAATTGATATCTCAAATTATATCCCCGAAAAATACATTCATTTTATTGAGTCAATGCCTTATTTTATTGAAACAGATCAATTTTTTCTTTCGCATGCTGGAATAAATTTTAATTCTGTAAATCCTTTTACTGATACAATGAGCATGATTTGGATGAGAGAAGAAAATTACAACACTGAATTAGCTAAAGGTAAATACATTATACACGGGCACACTCAACTCCCTGTTGAACAAATAATAAAAAATATAAAAAATCAAAACAAAACAATTTGTATTGATTCCGGTTGTATATACAAATATATCAATGGCTTTGGGAAATTATCAGCCTTAAATCTTGATACATTTGAGTTAATTAGTATAGATAATATTGATATTTAAATAATTGTTATGACAAATCAAAACGACATTGAGTTATTGTATATATGCTCTGATATTGACGCACAAGTATTAAAAGATGTACTCGAAGACAATCAGTTGTCTGCAATGGTAATAAACGATATGAATTCTGGACTTGCTGCAGGTTTTAGTGGAGGATTGCAAGGCAATGAATCAAAAGTTTTTGTTAATAAAAAGGATATTGAAAAAGCAAAAGAAATTCTTGAGGAATTTAAAAAATCATTCTCCGACGAAATTTAACTCAAAAGATTTAAATCGGTATAAATGATCTCTTACGTTTTTCAAAAACTGCAATTTGTTTGTACCCTATTGTTTTTAACAATTGAATTGCCTTGTCATAGTTTCTTACAATATCGGTTGCTTGATGCGCATCTGAACCAAAAGTTACAGGAACATTTTCTTTAAAGCAAAGTGTTAAAAATTCTTTCGAAGGATAAAACTCTTTACATGGTTTATAAAATCCACTCGTATTTATTTCAATAGTTACATCAGCCTTTTTGAATATTTTAGCAGTTTGATTATATAGTTTATCAAGTTTAAATGTAGGTTTATAATTAAACTTTTTAATTAAATCGGCATGTCCAATAATATCGAATAAACCTGATAATGCTGCTTCCTGAATTAAAGTATAATAATTAAGAAAAAGAGTATCAATATTTTTGTCGGAATAGTTTAAAGGTTCGGTATCAAAATTCCACCCATTTATAAAGTGTACAGATCCAATTACGTAGTCGAATTTTTGTTGCTGAATAATCAGTTTTATTTCGTTTATCATTTTAGGTAAATAATCCATTTCTACACCATACTTAACTTTAAAAGGAAGTGCATTGGTGTTTTTTATTTTAGTAACTTTTTCTTTCATAACCAAGAAATCATCTTTCTTAACAGCCCAATCGGGGTAATTAAGACAGATATGATCGGAAAAACCTATTTCAGAAACATTATATTCTGCAGCTATCTGCAAACAGGATTCGTGTGTATCAATACCATCCGACAAAATTGTATGTATGTGGTAATCTATCATTTATCGAATTATAAATAACTAAAAGTAGAAAATATTAACTGAAAATCAAATCATTATAAAATTTAAAAATCACTTTTTATATGCTTATAAAACAAAAATAATTACATTTTGTAATTCATTCTGTAAATTTATATGTATTTTCATATAAGAAAACCAACTAATTAAAACAATTTTGCACTTTACATGTTTTAATAAAGTGAATAAATCGAGATTTCAGAAAGAAGAATGTATAAAATTAGAAAAACTCAACAAATACCTATTAATATATCCCGCGCCTGGGATTTTTTTTCAAAGCCTGAAAATATGGGTTTAATAACACCATCATACATGAAATTTTCAATTATTTCAAGATCTGATGTTGGAGATATGTATCCTGGAATGATTATAACATACACAATAAGTCCTGTTCTGGATATTAAAATAAAATGGGCGACAGAAATTACACAGATAAAAAAACACAAGTATTTTATAGATAACCAGATTAAAGGACCATATACTATTTGGCATCACGAACATCATTTTAACGAAATAGAGAATGGAATTGAAATGACCGACATTCTTTTTTATGATTTACCTTATGGATTTATAGGTAGATTTGTACATGAGATATTTGTGAAAAAGAAAGTTGAAGAAATTTTTTCTTATCGTGAACATAAAATAAAAGAGCTTTTTGGAAAAATGTAACCAAAAAGCTCTTCTTTTGTATCTAACTATACTTTTGTTTATTGAAAATCTTTTAAAGTATCCATTAATTT
Source organism: Bacteroidetes bacterium GWA2_31_9b (assembly GCA_001769005.1). Taxonomy (GTDB): domain Bacteria; phylum Bacteroidota; class Bacteroidia; order Bacteroidales; family UBA12077; genus UBA12077. The sequence goes on from MENE01000005.1 coordinate 10,478, forward strand.
TTTTCGTGTAAAGAAAATTCTGCTCTTTACCGTTCCAATTTTCAGATCAAGTTCATCGGCAATTTCTTTATACTTATATCCCGAAAGAAACATATTAAAAGGTTGTTTAAATTCAATTGGTAAAATATCTATTTGTTTTAATATTTCTTTAGTAAAATACTCTGTATCTGGTTTTTCAGGAGCAATATCTCTGGAAATATTCATAAAATAGTTGTTTTTTGTTGCATCATTATGAGTATTTTCCTTTTTATGTTTCCTGTAATTATTTATAAAAGTATTTTTCATAATAGTAAAAGCCCATGCTTTTAAATTAGTATATCCTATAAATTTATCTCTGTTCGAGAGTGCTTTCAAGTATGTTTCTTGCAATAAATCGTGAGCTTCTTCTTTATCAGAAGTTAAACTCATTGCAAATCGCGACAACTTACTTTCTAAACTTATTAACTGATGATTAAATTCTATTGCTGTCATAGTTGTAACTTTTTAAATTATCGTTAAACAAATATACAACACTTTTAAACAATATTCCAAATGTCAAATGACACCCGAAAGCTAATACATAAGTGTTTCTAAATAATATATATCAACACTTTTTACTGTATTTAGGCAATCCACTACCTTTTTACCTATAGTTTCTAAATTACAAATAAATAATTTTTTTTGTTTAATCTTTTACACTCCACATTACTCATGTATTAAACAAAAAAATCCTGCTAGAAATCAAGCAGGACAATCAATTTAGAATTAATCTAAATATCGTTTTTGTATCGTTAATAATTACGATATTTTTAAAAACTCACTCAAATCAAGTGGCGATGATATTTTCTGCACATTTGCAGGTATATTATGTAATCCCTCCTTAGCTTGTAATCCAGTAATAAATATAGTTTGGAAAGGGAATTCTTTAGCTAATTTGTTTAAATATTCAACAGCCTTAGTTCCGGTAAGCGATGATGTGATAGATGTAAAAAAATAATCTGATTTAATCATTTTGCCTGTTTCAACAACATCGTTATAAGGAACAGATCCTCCCAGGTAATAAACTAACTTGCCTGATTTTTTTACCAAATAATAATAAAACAACAAACCCAATTCATGATATTCGCCCTCAGGCAAAAACAGAACATATTTTTTGGCATTTTGATTATCGGTAACAGGTAAATTGTCGATTGCAACCATTAATTTCTGACGAAATAGATTTGAAACAAAATGTTCATGAGCAGGGTTTATTGATCCTGTTTGCCATAACAACCCTATTTTCTCGAAAAAAGGAAAAATAATTTTAATAACAGCATTTTCGAATCCTTCGTTCATGATATATCGCGACAATATCCGTTCAAACTTGGATTCATTCATTTCGACCATTGCTAAAACCATGTTTTCAATATTAATTTCAGCATCTGATGGATCACTGGAAATGCTAATAACCCTTTCTGTTAATTCAATATCGGATAAATTTGTAATATTTGAAATTTTAATTCCATGACGATTCAAGATTGCAATATTTAACAATCGCTTTAGTTCTGTATCGCAATAATACCTAATATTGGTATCGGTTCGTGATGGCTTTATAATACCATATCTTTTTTCCCAAATTCTAATGGTATGAGCTTTTATTCCTGATAAATTTTCTAACTCCTTAATTGAATATTTTGTCATAATTCAACAATTTTTCTTTATATTTTATGTTTAAACAATATGCTTATCTATTGGTTCACCAACCTCAACTATTTCTTTGTATAGCTAATTCTAATATAATCGTAAACAAATAAAAGCAACTTTTGTTTAATAATCAAATTCTTACAACATCATATTTAATAATAATTTGATAATGTAAAATTACATTTTCAAAAAGACTACCTTAATTAAAATGGATAAAGTAACAATATTCTGGTTCCGACGCGATCTTCGTTTGAATGATAACCACGCACTTTTTGAGGCATTAAAAAATAACAATGTACTTCCGGTTTTTATTTTCGATAAGAATATACTTGAAAAATTAGAATCCAGAAACGATAAACGAGTAAGTTTTATTTTTAATGAAATTCAAAATTTAAAAACCTCTTTTGAAAATCAGGGTAGTTCTTTATACATATCTTATGATACTCCCATAAACACATTTAAAACAATTTCCTCAAAATATTTGGTTGATTCAATATACTTTAATCACGATTACGAGCCTTATGCTTTAGAAAGAGATAACACGATAATCGATTTTTTTAAATTGAAACAAATACCTGCATATAGTTTTAAGGATCAGGTAATTTTTGAAAAAAACGAAGTGGTAAAATCTGATGGAAATCCTTATACCATTTTTACTCCTTATATGAAAAAATGGAAAGAAGAATTAAATAAACAAGAAATTACACATTTCAAATCTGAAAAATTATTAGAAAATTTATACAAAACAAAACCTTTTCGTTCCCCAACCATTCAAAAAATTGGATTTAAATCTGTTGATTTTAAAGCACCTTCCAGAATTTTTGATAGTAAAAAAATCAAGAATTATGAAAATACAAGAAACTTTCCGGCAATTGACGGAACAAGTAAATTGAGTATTCATTTACGATTTGGAACAATAAGTATTCGCGACTTAATTAAAACAGCTCAGGAACTGAATGAATCATTTTTAAATGAACTTATTTGGCGTGAATTTTATATGATGATTCTTTTTCATTTTCCAAAAGTAACAGAACAATCTTTTAAACCGTTGTATGACCATATTGAATGGATAAATAATGAAAAGCATTTTGAATTATGGCGTAAAGGACAAACAGGTTACCCAATTATTGATGCCGGAATGCGTGAATTAAACGAAACAGGGTTTATGCACAACAGAGTTAGAATGATTACTGCAAGTTTTTTAACAAAACATTTGCTCATTGATTGGCGATGGGGTGAAGCTTACTTTGCTCAAAAACTTTTAGACTATGAGCTTTCATCAAATAATGGTGGCTGGCAATGGGCTGCAAGCTCAGGTTGTGATGCTGTTCCTTATTTCAGAATTTTTAGTCCCGATTTGCAAACCAACCGATTTGATACTAATTTTGAATATATTCGAAAATGGGTGTCTGAGTTTAAATCAGATAAATACCCTCAACCAATTGTAGAACATACCTTTGCCAGAAAAAGAGCAATAGAAACATATAAAAAAACATTACTAAAAATTAAAGAATGACGATTACACTATTTGGAGCAACAGGTTTTATTGGAAAAGAATTGGTGAAATTTCTAATAGAAAATAATTATTCGGTTAATGTTGTAACAAGAAATAGTAAAAAAGCTAGCAAACTTTTTAGTCCGTCGGTAAAAATTTACGATTTTGAATTTGGTATTTTGCTTGAGTTAATAAATAATACAGATACAATAATTAATCTGGCAGGTGAGAATATTTCTTCAGGTTTGTGGACTGAAAAACAAAAACGAAGAATACTCTCAAGCAGAATAAATATTGGAGTTCTAATTACACAACTTTGTTCTAAAGCTACAAAAAAGCCTAAATTATTGATTCAGGCTTCTGCTATTGGATATTATGGATTTAATACTGAAATGTTATTAAATGAAGAAAGTCCAAAAGGAAAAGGTTTTTTAGCAAATGTATGCGAACAATGGGAAAATTCAACTCAACATATTGTTGATTTAAATATTACCCGGGTTGTAATTCGAATGGGTGTCGTTTTAGGAAAAAA
>MENE01000006.1:0-4309 GCA_001769005.1 Bacteroidetes bacterium GWA2_31_9b
TTGCCGGATTATTTCATAAAATTAAATTTGGTGAAATAATGGCGAATATGGATTGGAGTGTTCAATGGGATTTTGTTTTCAAAAAAACAATTCCTTTTTTCTGGATTCCGGCACATACAATAACATTCTTATTACCATCGGAATATCAGGTTTTATTCGCTGCAGTATTGGGAATTGTATTGGGAGTTTTACTTGCAATTGCAAGTTTGAAAAGCACAAAATAATTGTATCTTTGTAATTAGAAGAAAAAAATAATAAAAAATATATGAAAAAAATTGGATTATTCTACGGGCCACTTGGTGGATCAACAGAAAAAGTTGCTAAAAAAGTTGTTGCAGCTTTAGGTTTTGATAATGTTGATCTTATTCCTGTAAAATCAGCGAAAGCTGCTGATATTGAAAAATACGAAAATGTAGTTTTTGGTGTTTCAACCATTGGAAAAGAAACTTGGGATGCAGACAAATTGGCTAACGACTGGGACCTTTTTTTACCGGAACTTGATAAAATAAATTTTTCAAATAAAGTAATTGCAATGTTTGGTTTAGGTGATCAAATTACCTACGATCTTCATTTTGTTGATACTTTAGGAATTATTGCCGATAAAATCTTACCTAAAGGAGCTAAAATTGTTGGTTATGTTGATGCTGCCAAATACGAATATAGAGAATCATTAGCTGTAAGAGACGGTAAATTTGTTGGATTACCGGTAAATGAAGATTTTGAACCCGAACTTACAGATGAAAGAGTAAAAACCTGGGTTAAGAGTATTAAACCACTTTTAAAATAAAATTTAAAATCATTTAATTTTAGATTATGATTTATTGGTAGGTAGCAGTTTTTGTTACCTACTTTTTTTAAAGAAAATCAGTATGTTTTATAATCTTTTTTAAGACTTTAACTATATCTAATTTTGCAAAAAGTAAAACATTTTATTATGAGTACAATCAATAAAACACCAATAGATGCTGGTGTTGTAAAAAAGAAAATAGAAGCAAGTGGACTCGAAAAAGTTGGTCTTGGTGCTATTCGTGAACTTGTTCGTTTGGTAAATGAAATCGAAAAAGAAACTGGCGAAAAGTTTGTTCGAATGGAGATGGGTGTTCCCGGATTACCTCCACCACAAGTGGGTATTGAAGGCGAAATTGAAGCATTACGTAAAGGAGTAGCTTCAAAATACCCTATGATTGAAGGTGAAGATATGTTGAAAAGTGAAATTTCACGTTTTGTAAAGAATTTTTTAAATATTGATGTTATTCCAAAACATTGTATTCCAACAGTAGGATCAATGCAGGGAGCTATGGCTTCTTTCCTTGTTTCGTGCCGTAGAGATGCTAAAAAAGATACCATGTTGTTTATTGATCCGGGATTTCCTGTTCAGAAACAGCAACAAAAAGTATTGGGTTTGAAATTTGAATCCTTCGATGTGTATAACTATCGTGGCGATAAGCTAAAAGCAAAACTTGAATCGTATCTCGAAAAAGGAAATATCTCAACAATTTTATATTCAAATCCAAACAATCCATCATGGATATGTTTTACTGAATCTGAGTTACAAATTATAGGTGAACTTGCTAATAAATACGATGTTATCATTATGGAAGACCTTGCTTATTTTGCAATGGATTTCAGAAAAGATTTATCGAAACCAGGTGTTCCTCCATATCAGCCTACAGTTGCAAATTATACAGGCAATTATATTTTATTGATATCAAGCTCAAAATCATTTAGTTATGCTGGTCAGCGAATTGGTATGTTAGTAATCTCAAATCAATTATTCGATCGAAAATTTCCTGATTTAAAGAGATTTTTTAAAACCGATGGTTTTGGATATTCAATGATTTATGGAGCGGTATATTCATTATCTTCTGGTACAAGTCATTCAGCCCAGTATGGTTTAGCTGCAATGCTTAAAGCAGCAAACGATGGTAAATTTAATTTTGTAGAAAGTGTTAAGGAATATGGTGAAAGAGCCAAAATTATGAAAAAGATTTTTACCGATAATGGCTTTAAAATTGTTTATGATATGGATGATGACCAACCATTAGCAGATGGATTTTATTTTACTTTTTCATATCCCGGAATGGATGGAGTTAGCTTGCTTGAAGAACTTTTATATTATGGAGTAAGTGCAATAGCATTAATTACAACCGGAAGCGAACGTATCGAAGGATTAAGAGCTTGTGTTTCTCAAATTCAAAGAACTCAGTTCCCAGTTCTTGAAGAAAGATTACGAATTTTTAATCAACATCATAGTTAATAATTAGAACCGGTAAAGAATAATACCGGTTTTTTTATACAAATATCTGAAAGATAGTTTAATAGGATTTTATGAATTAAGGTGTTGAATAACAGCCTTAGACATGATGAAATTCCTGAATTAATAGAGTAAAATTATATATCTTTGAAAACATTCAAAAAATAACTAAAACATATTTTAATAATGGCAAAAGTTAAAGGATCAATAGTAGTTAACATAGAGAGATGCAAAGGCTGTGGTGTTTGTATTCCAGCATGTCCTACAACTGTTATAGCACTTGCTGATGAAGTTAACGGAAAAGGATATCATTATGCCTATATGGCAAACCCCGACGCATGTATTGGATGTGCAAATTGTGCATTGGTATGTCCTGATGCTGTAATTACAGTTTACAAAATGAAAGTAAACGATTAAGTATTAAATTAAAAAAGAACTACAATAATGAAAGAATTACGATTAATGAAAGGCAACGAAGCAATAGCAGAAGCAGCTATTCGCGCAGGTGTCGACGGGTACTTCGGATATCCAATTACTCCACAGTCAGAAGTTCTTGAGTATCTTATGGCCGAGCAACCTGAACTTCGTACAGGAATGGTTGTTTTACAAGCTGAAAGTGAAGTTGCTGCAATAAATATGGTTTATGGTGGTGCTGCTGCTGGTAAAAAAGTGATGACTTCGTCATCTAGCCCAGGTATAAGCTTAAAACAAGAAGGTATTACCTACATTGCAGGAGCTGAACTTCCTTGTTTAATTGTTAATGTTGTTCGTGGAGGGCCAGGTTTAGGTACTATTCAACCTGCACAATCCGATTATTTCCAATCTGTAAAAGGTGGCGGACATGGTGATTATAAACTAATTGTTCTTGCACCTGCTTCTGTTCAGGAAATGTACGATTTTGTTGGATTAGCTTTTGAGTTAGCTTTTAAATACAGAAACCCTGCATTAATTCTTTCTGATGGTGCTATTGGCCAGATGATGGAAAAAGTGGAGATAAGCGAGCAGATACCACGTTGGACAAACGAAGAAATTAAAAAGATGTTACCTTGGGCTACAACAGGTAAAACACCTGACAGACCTCATAATATTATTACTTCTCTTGATCTTGATCCTAATAAACAAGAAAAATTCAATCATAAACTACAGGCAAAATATAAGTTAATTGAAGAAAACGAAGTTCGTTTCGAAGAGATTCAAACTGAAGATGCCGAATACCTTTTTGTTGCTTATGGTACAAGTTCACGTATTTGTCAAAAATCAATTCAACTGGCACGTGCAAAAGGTATTAAAGTAGGTTTATTACGACCAATTACATTATTCCCTTTCCCAACAGAACGTTTATTCGAACTTTCGAAACAGGTAAAAGGAATTTTATGTGTTGAAATGAGTGCCGGACAAATGATTGAAGATGTTAAACTGGCTGTAAGATGTTCGATACCGGTTGAGCATTACGGACGTATGGGTGGTATTATTCCATCTCCGGAAGAAGTTGTTGTTGCTCTTGAAAAAAATATTTTATAGGAGGATTCAAAATGGCTGAAAATATTACAAATAAAGATATTATTAAAGAAGAGAACTTGGTTTTTAAGAAAACCAGTCTTTTTACAGATAAACCATTAAGTTACTGCCCGGGTTGTGGTCATGGTACAGCTCATCGTTTAGTATTGGAAACTATTGAAGAAATGGGAATCCAATCCGAAACAATTGGTATTGCTCCTGTTGGTTGCTCGGTGTTAGCTTATGAGTTTATGGATAGTGATATGCAGCAAGCAGCTCATGGTAGAGCACCAGCTTTGGCAACTGCTGTTAAACGTTTGTATCCTGAGAAATTTGTATTTACATATCAGGGTGATGGCGACTTAGCTGCGATTGGAACTGCTGAAACCATTCATGCTTGCAATAGAGGTGAAAATATCGTTATTATATTCGTAAATAATGGTATTTATGGTATGACTGGAGGCCAAATGGCTCCAACAACATTACCGGGAATGAAATCATCAACTTCACCTTATGGCCGTGATGTTAAATCAATGGGTAATCCATTAAGAATAACCG
>MENE01000006.1:4403-10169 GCA_001769005.1 Bacteroidetes bacterium GWA2_31_9b
GGCATTCGAAAATCAGAAATTGAATAAAGGCGTTTCATTTGTTGAGATCGTTTCAAATTGTAATTCAGGATGGAAAATGGAACCAGTTCAAGCTAATCAATGGATGGTTGATAATATGTTTCCATATTTTCCGCTTGGCGATATTAAAGTGCCTGCTGAACAATAGGATTCAATTTCAAATTTAAACTTTAAAAATTTAAAAAAATGACTGAAGAATTAATTATAGCCGGATTTGGTGGACAAGGAGTACTTTCAATGGGTAAAATCCTTTGTTACTCTGGTATTGTTCAGGGACAAGAAGTAACCTGGATGCCATCATACGGACCTGAAATGCGCGGTGGTACTGCAAATGTTACTGTTATTTTAAGCGACGAAAGAATCAGTTCTCCTATTGTTGGTGTGTTTGATACAGCTATTATTCTGAATCAGCAATCGATGGATAAATTCGAGAAAATGGTTAAAAAAGGTGGTACTTTATTGTACGATAGCAACGGTATTACACGTCATCCTGAACGTAAAGACATTAATATTTATCGTGTAGAAGCTGCCGAAGAAGCTGCAAAAATGGACTCTACAAAAACATTTAACATGATTGTTTTAGGTGGATACTTAAAAATTAAACCTATTGTAAAAATGGAAAATGTTGTTGCGGGTATTAAAAAATCATTACCAGAACGTTATCATCATTTAGTTCCAATGAACGAGAAAGCAATCTTGCGAGGAATTGAAATTGTTAAGCAAATTCAAAAAGTTTAATTATAACATACCTTTTTATATTTTAAAATCCGGAGCTAAAAGCTTCGGATTTTTTATTTGATCTTGTTCTAACGGTTACGTTAGTGGTACTTTGTGAGTTTTTAAGAAACAATGTTAGGTGCTGGCTTTTTATTTATTTTTTAATGTTTTACCACCTTTGTGTATTCTAATATATCACCTGGTTGACAATCTAATGCTTCACAAACAGCTTCAAGGGTACTAAACCTAATTGCTTTAACTTTTCCTGTTTTAAGTTTAGAAAGGTTTGTTAATGTTATATCAACAGATTCAGACAGTTCATTGAGTGACATTTTTCGTTTTGCCATCATCACATCAAGGTTTACAATAATTCCCATAGTTTATACTGTTTCTTCAAGTTCTTCTTGATACTCAACTCCTTTTGAAAAAATAGTTGCAATAACATAGATTACAGCAGCCATTAAAATAAATGCTTGACTATCAGCCCAAAACTGGTTTAGTTTGTCAATAATAAACCCATAATGTTGCAAGTTTTTGACTAATTGTCTTGCTATAAAGCTCAACAGACCAATTGAAAGAGTGTAGTAACTAATTTTATAAATCTGTCTTGAAACAAAATTGTTGAATGGTTTTGAAAGATTAATTTTAGTTACCAACACAATTACAATGTAAAATAGAGCAGCTTTCAAAATCGAGATGGACAATATAAATCCATACACACCAAAAAAAACTAGTTTACTACTTTCATACATTTCGTTTAGGTCTAACTTTTGATAAAGGTTTTGGACAAATTCGGGTTTGTACAGACTGAAAATAAAATTTACGATCAAACCGCATGCTTCAATACACAAGCCAACGAAAATTACCCAAGAAACAATTGTTAGTCCTATAAATACGAAGTTATTTGTTTTTACTTTTGTTTTCATATTTAAAATATATAATTTAATTACAAAGCAAATATAGATAAAAAATTATCGAAAGACAATAAAAATATTACTTTTATAGATAAATATATTTAAAAATGAAGCATAACATTACTAATTAAAGATGAAAAGCTTTTAATTTCTAGGGTTTTTCAGAAATTTATTGGATTGATGATTTTTTAGGATTTGGAAGTTGTGTTGGTATTTTGATTCTACTTACACCTAAATGTCTTCTGTTACGTTTTGTACGTAAATCTTGCACAAGTTCCAATCATCAGTTGTAAAGTTTAAATATAATTTTAAATGTCAAAAAACAACTGAAACAAATATAAAATGTGAGTCGATGTAGTTTGCGATGTTTTTTTTCAGTTTATTATTAAATTATTCCAAAGCAAATAGCAATAAAACTTGGTCCATTCAATCCTCCGTGCATTATCACTCCAATCCATGAATTTTTTGTTCTTTGAACAATGTAAGATTGAATGAAAATCAAAGGAATCAATGTAATTAGCAACTGCCATCCAAAAGCAATATGAAATAATCCCCACCCAAACCCATGAATTATCCAAGTGTATTTTCCAAATACAACTTCTTGTCTTGGAAGCATTACACCTCTCCATAAAAATTCTTCTCCAAATATGTTTAATATCCAATATGGAAACCAGACTAAAAGTAACCAATATCGCCCTTTTGTCAAAGGTTCAAACGACATAAAGGCTGGAGAATGGTCAAATTTACCAATCAATAATTCCAGTCCCTTCATTATTAATCCGCTGAATAATCCAACTAAAATTAATCCAGCAAAGCACCATAATATATCTCTCTTTGTAATTTTTCTAAATCTCAAACGCTCAATCCATGTGGTTTTCGAAATGCGAAAACCTTCAGATTTTAATATTAATAAACCTGTCATTATTAAAGGTAAAAAAATCCCCAATCCCGCAACAATAAACCAAAATAGTATTGTTTCTTGACCAGTTACATTACTCAAATAGGGAATTAAATACTTTGTCAGGCAAAACATTAATATTGCTGCAGGGATATAAATCGCAAAAGAACCTATAAGACCAAGTTTTTTAATCTCTGTTTTAGTTTCCATATCTTTCTTTTTTAATGAATTATCTTGTTGAATGTAGCTTTTCCAAAATAGCACTCTAAAAGTTTTCGGTTATGTTTTGTACGTAAATTTTGACCGTGTATCAATCAGCTCAATGTAAAGTTTAAAGATAATTAAAAATGTCAAATAACCACTGAACTTTTTTCACGACCCAAGCGAGTAAACCCGCATAAAATGCGAACCGATTGTTATAGCTTGTGGTTTATTATTCACTGTCGCCAGAGTCATTAGGATAAAATTCGCAAAAAACTTGCACTATATAGTCATAAAAACCCCAACCAATGCCTTCCGTTTTGTTTACGATTTCTACAACTTTATCTTCAAATTTATCAAGCATATTTTCTTTATCTATTAAAGATAAGGCATTATAAAACGTAGATTCTAGGCTTGAATAAAAGGATTCGTTTATATCTCCGTATTCTCTTGTGAACTTTGTTCCAGTCTCAACATAAGTAAGCATCAGTTCAGCAAGCAATACAGATGACGGTCCAATTTTTTTAAAATCACTTATTGCTTGTTTGCCATCTTTTAGTTTGTAACCGAAACCTCGTTTGGGATAAAATGCTTGAACTACCTTGTTACGATATTTCATAAAAAGCTCTTTTTCGTTGGGGTTTACATAAAAGTCGAAAAAATCTTTTACAGATTTGTTGTTTTTATATAAGTCAGCAACGAGTTCAATAAGTTTTTCCTTGTCAAGTTTTTTTAATTCCTTTTTTATGTCTTTGAGTGGCATAGTTTGGATGTTTTTTTTAAACAATAATCTTTAACAGTCTTCGGTTACGTTTTGTGCAAAAAATTATTCTAGCGCTCATGAGGTACTGTGTAATATTCCAAATTTTTCAAGAACTTTTTTTAATTTTGTTTCAGCCTGTCAACCTGAGATGGTTGAGAGAGTTCGAAGAGCCGTGTGATGGGAGACTATCAAGCACGGTTCTGTGAGAGGTTTAGGGGTGAAACTCCCCTTTACCTACTCGACTTTTTATTTAGAATCTAACAAGTCCTTCAAATTAATTATTTTACTGCCATTTTTTTCGTAATAGTTCAGCATTTCGTCAATTTTCCTTTTATCATAACTCGTAATACAATCTGATAAGACTGTAACTTTGTAGTTTTCCTTGCACATATTAAATACGGTTGATTTCACGCAGGCAATGGCATCTGCTCCTGTAATGTAAAATTCGCTTATTTCATTTTTCTTGATAAAGTCTGCAAAATCTTCGCTGGTCAATGCGTTGCCTTTGGATTTTTCAAAAATGTTTTTGGAAACCAATTTCATGTCCGAAACTAATTCAGACCCACGAGTATTAGGTTTGAAGGTCCTTGTGCCGTCAGATAAGTTATAATGCCTTATGTAAACAACATGAATTTCATTTTCCACTGCCCAATCTATTGACCGATTAACATTGTCAATGATTTCTTTGTAGTTTTTCGTAATGTCATTTTGAATGTCAATTACCACTAAAGACTTTTTCTGCATGAGATTTCCTTCTTTTATTTTTATGTTATAATTCAATTTTCTATTTCATTGTTTATCGCACTATCGCTTGTTCGCTTGCGGCTAACGGCAGTCTGTCTAAAAACAAAAATTAACCTGCCATGAATTTAATAATTGATTCCTTATTTTTATAGCTATACGTATTTTTCATCCTGCAAAATCACTTATTAGACAGCCTGACGGTTCTTGCATAGGAAAAGTGCGGGATTTTTGCCCAGCGTTCCAATCAGCCCATAAAAATTAAAGATAATTAAAAATGTCTAAAAACCACTGAAACCCGCATAAAATGTGAGCCAATGTTAGCTGCTGGTGTTATTGATTACGTTTTCCGCAGCATTTTTTATACTTTAATCCACTGCCACAATAACAATTGTCGTTTCTCCCTATTTTCTTGTTAAGGTTGAATACAGTTCCTTGTCCTTTTTCTTTAAATAATATATTAGTTGTCTCTTCTAATTCCTTATCAAATTCCCATTTATGGTTGTTAAAAACAAATGTATCAATTATACGAAGACTATTTCTTAAACTTCCAAAACCAATCCATATATCCCCTTTACTTTTATATTTCCTTGCTTTGCTTAGTATTAATAAACGTTCAAGAAGTTCATCTGTATTATCATTATCCCAAGACACATAAGTAACTCCAGAATTTGCACCCTTTTGATTATTTGAAAGCATTGAAAAATTATGCCATCTGTTATCTTGAATTGTTTGAGATTTAATTTGGCGAATATATTTCATCAAATTATCTCTTGATGACCCATCCCAATCTAACAGTGTAAAAATAGCATCGGTTACCTTAGGTTCATTTGATTTAGCTAGCAAATTACACAATAAATCAAAATCTGCATTTTTCCATCTATTTTTTATTGAATCACCTTTGTCTGTGATATCAACACCTAACCTTAGGGGATAATAATTTCTATCAATTGCACCACCAAAGTCAGCATCAAGCGATACAAAATCATTATTTAGTAATTTCCATAATTTATTCTCTAAATGATACCCCAAATAAATCATTTCGCTTTCAGCCTTAAAATAATCCATTAGGTCTATTCTTTGTCTAACGTAATAAAGCAAGTCGTAAGGATTATTTAGATAATGTGTGACTAATTCTAAGTCAAAAACAGTTAAGAATAAAGGGAAAGGTTCATTATCTTTCTTTTCCAGAAGTGTATGGGCTTGATGAGTTAGTGAAGGATAATTTTCTGATGTAACACCCATGATATATACTTCATCAATGCTCTCAGATAGTAATATTTCCGAACCATTTTCATCGTAAAATTTTGATTCCCTTGCCAAAATTTTGCTACGTGAAATAATCCCTTGCTCATAAGCGTCTTGTACAGCTCCTTTAAAGTCATTATGTAAATGTGAAAAACTTCCTTTTTTTGAAAACTCCGTTAGTTTCTTTGATTTTACTTGAACACATAAAGCCTTACTTCCAAGAATACATAACACATCTATATCTGTATCATTATTCCCTTTTTTAG
>MENE01000006.1:10231-10737 GCA_001769005.1 Bacteroidetes bacterium GWA2_31_9b
GACAAAGAACCTTTCACTATCTATTTGTAGAATTGGCTGAGCATTAAAAAGGTTAAAATCGCCTATTTGCTTAAAATGAGTGTTTGATTTTTCTCCATTAATTTTAATAGAAAAGTTTTTTAAGAATGAATCAATATTGACCTCACTATCAAAATCTTCTCTTCGAATTACATATAACTCAACTATGTTCTTGTAAAAAGTTTGCCATGCATCATCAGGTAAAGAGTTTAAATCAACTAATGAATCATGTTCGGAAGAATCAAAAAGCAAGTTGATATATTGATAAAATTCATAAGCAGGTAATATTTCTTTTAAATATTCATCTACATTTTCGGATGGATTTTCTTCCTTTATTTTTTCTTTAATTTCAGGCAGTTTTTCTTTTAAACTGAAAAAATTGACCTTTTTAGATTTCTCTTGAAGTATATCTTTTATCCTTTGCAGGATGGCTTTAGTTTTATTAAAATCAAAGTTTCTATTCTCTAATAGCCATTGTTTATCATAAC
>MENE01000006.1:10777-11134 GCA_001769005.1 Bacteroidetes bacterium GWA2_31_9b
GCATTTTATCAACGAATGGAGTCATGAGTGACATATGAAGTTCGTCCATTAACTCATATGTCCTTTCCTTTGATTTTATTACATCAAGAGGACTATCAGGTATTGTGAAATCAATTTGCTTTTGTATTAAAAAGCCAATTAATAAAGAAACTTCATTTTTATTTAGTCGAGACCTAAAATCCACTTTATTAATTTCCTGCAGAATAATATGAAAATCTTCATATATAATCATGCAAAGGGTGTAAATATATCCTTTTGAATATATGAGTGCTTTAATATCGTTTATTACATCTTCTGTTTTCCTTAAATTCATTTATACTATTTGAATATTAAATGGAATGTGGTCGCTCTGTTTCA
>MENE01000006.1:11261-17968 GCA_001769005.1 Bacteroidetes bacterium GWA2_31_9b
AAATATTATATAAAATTGCATAATAATTACAAACTGTTATTCATTATGAGTCAAAAACAACAAATTGATGCAACCGATAGAAAGATATTATCTTTTCTTATAAAAAATGCCAGAACTCCATTTTTGGAAATAGCCCGAGCATGCGGAATTTCAGGAGCCGCAATTCATCAACGGTATAATAAACTCGAAGAATCAGGTATTATTAGTGGTTCAAAATTTATGATTAAACCTAAAGCCGTGGGTTATGATATTTGCGCATTTGTTGGTGTTTATCTGGAAAAGGCACATATCTATAAAAATGTAATTAAGGAAATTGAAAAAATACCTGAAATTTCTGAGTGCCATTTTACAACCGGAAACTGGTCGCTCTTACTTAAAATTTATTGCAAAGATAATCAGCATTTAATGAATGTTCTTGTGAATACTATTCAAAATATTCCCGGAGTGGCACGCACAGAAACATTCATTTCGTTAGATCAGACCATTGACAGGGAGTTTAGCATTTAAAGTCAATAATCAATAATCAATAAACCTCGTTGACTTAAGCAATTTTTAACCCCAACCCCTTAATCCCGAAAGCTTTCGGGAGGGGCAATAACTGCAGCATCGAAATAATGCTGTTAGCCCTCCTTATTAAGGAGGGTTGGGAGGTTAAACCTTAAGTAAACGACATTGATTTAAGAATATAAATAGGGGTAATAGAATTAAAAAATACTGAGATCATTCAATAATAATCTCAGTATTCCCGGATTCTAACAAAACATGGCAACCATCATTTTTAATTATGTAAGGCTCGTTTACTACCAGAACAGAATCAATAAATCCTTTAAACCGAAACTCGGTTCCACTCTTTGTTGTCATCGACATTTTGCCGTCGGTAAATAGAATATATATACCATTCACTCTGTTAATACTATCAAAATAATTATCTTCTTCAATAAAATAAATTATTTCGTCTGTACTTGTCTTTTCTGTGTAGTTACTTGTCAGAATTACCGGATTATCGCTTGTGTCAGATAAAAAAACTGTTAGCATCCTGTATTCTTCTGTGCAAATAATACTATTATCTGTATTACACGATAATAGAAAAATAAGCCCAAGAAATACAAAAAATATTGCTTTCGATTTCATCCGTTTATAATTTGTAAGTAATTGATATTATTTGTATTATCTGTTTGATTTTCTGTAACCGATCTTTTTTTGTTACTCGCTCCCACAAATCCCGAACACGACCCGCTCGTGAACCCCCATGCCTTAATTCTTAAAACCAGATTGCAGGTAATTAATATAATCATCTTTGTTTGTGTAAAACCTTTTGCATGGAGGTTTCATAATTACTTTATTTCATTTGACAATGAGTAAGGTAAATCGGATGCATCAATTCCTCTTTGTTTATTTGGTTCGTTTGACATTTTAAATTCGATAATTCCTCCATTAATTATATCGGAATGACTGAGAAAGTTCTTATTGTACTCCTTATCATTTAATTTGGCATTTTCGATATAAATATTTTCAGAACTATTATATGATGCTTTTATTTCAAATGTTTTTCCATTCTCAAGTTTTATTGTAATCTTATTAAAGAGAGGAGAACCAATAATATATTGATTTGATCCCGGACATACCGGATAAAATCCCATGGCTGAAAAAACATACCATGCCGATGTTTGTCCATTATCTTCGTCACCACATAAACCATCAGGAGTTGGGAGGTAAAGTTTATTCATTATTTCTCTTACAAAAACCTGTGTTTTCCAAGGTTGGCTTACATAATTATACAAATATGGCATATGTTGTATGGGTTGATTACCATGTGCATATTGTCCCATATTCATGATAAGCATCTCGGTAATTTCGTGTATCTGAACTCTGTAATATGAATAATCGAAAGTTGGTGCTGCTACTAAAACAGAATCAAGTTTTTGAACGAAGTTTTCTTTTCCTCCCATAAGGTTTATTAAACCTTGGATATCATGAAAAACACACCATGTCCAATGCCATGAGCAACCTTCGGTAAATGCATCTCCCCATTTATCGGGCCTGAAAGGTGACTGAAAAGTACCATCCAAGTTTTTCCCTCTCATAAAATTTACAGATGGATCAAAAACATTTTTATAATAGTTTGCTCGCTTCAACATGGTATCAGTTTCGTTTTGAGGCCTGTTTAAGGTTTTTGCCAGCTTGTATATTGTAAAATCATCGTAGCTGTATTCTAAAGTTCTTGCTGTGTTTTCAGGAACTTTTACATTATACGGAATATATCCCAAGCTATTGTAATATGTAACACCATATCTGCCTACAGAACTCATTGGTCCTTCGTTATTACTATTTTTAATAATAGCTTCGTACAATGTGTTGATATCATATCCCCTTATACCTTTCAGATACGAATCAGCGATTATGGATGCTGAATTGGAACCAATCATACAATCACGATGTCCGGGACTTGCCCATTCAGGTAACCAGTTACTTTCTTTGTACGTGTTTACTAAACCCTCCATCATTATACTGTTCATTTCTGGAAAAACAAGTGTAAAAAATGGAAAAACAGCTCGGAAAGTATCCCAGAAACCATTGTCGGTAAACATATAACCGTCAAATATTTGACCATTATAAGGACTGTAATGTTTTATTTGGTTGTTTTTGTCATACTCGTAAAATTTACGGGGAAATAACATAGTTCGATAAAGTGCAGTATAAAAGGTGGTTAACTGATTGCTTGTACCACCTTCTGTCTTTATCCTGCCCAGCAACTTGTTCCATTCTTCTTTACCTTTGATTTTTATCTGGTCGAAGGTTTGGTTCCCAATTTCACGTTGTAAATTTATTTCAGCTTGCCCAAAACTTATAAATGATGAGGCAACTTTTAAAGTAACCTGTTCATTAGCTTTTGTTTTAAACCTGATAATAGTACCCGCATGTTTGCATTCTGACTCTAAAGAATTTGCGAAAATAACATCATTCTTAACCATGAAAACTTCTTCAAAATCCTTATCAACATAAATAACGAAGTAATTCTTGAAATTTTCAGGTACACCTCCAGCTGCGTTTCTTGCATAACCTATTATTTTTCTCTCCTCCGGGAAAACTTTGATATATGAGTTTTTAAAAAAACCATCAACAATGAGATATGCCTTTTCAGTTTCGGGATAAGTAATTTTGAAACAGGCAGCTCTTTCGGTAGGTGTAATTTCTACTGTTGTATTATAGTCGGCCAGATAAGCACAATAGTAATATGGTTTCGATATTTCTGCTTTATGCGAATACCAGGATTCACGCTTATTCTCATCAAAAATGAGTTTTTCAGTTGTTGCAAAAATAGAAAATGCTCCATAATCATTTATCCATGGTGAGGGTTGATGCGTTTGTTTAAATCCCCTGATTTTATTGCTTGCATATTGATAACACCATCCATCACCCATTTTATTGGTTTGTGGTGTCCAAAAGTTCATCCCCCATGGCAATGCAATGGCCGGATATGTATTTCCATTCGATAATTCATATTTTGAATCGGTACCTATGAGCGGATTTACATAATCTACCAAATCCTTTTTAGTTTGCGCTTGACTAAAAATATATACCGGAAGGCTAACGATAATGATAAGGAATGCTCTTTTCATTTTTAATTTTAAAAAATAATTAATTGATTGATTTATTCTACTTCAGAAATAATAGCTACATAATTTTTACCATATTTCTTTGCACACTTTGGGCAAGTGGTATACCACATAAACCATTTTTTAATATTAAATCCTTTAGATTTAGCTTCAGCTTCAAAATCCTTACACCATTTGCCGGTATCTTTAAATGGCCCTTCATAAACTTTACTAAAATATTTTCCGCTTAGAGTTATATTCTTGGCATCCGTTATTTCTTTGTCTACTGCAAGATAAACGTCCATTTTCCATTTCGAAATATGATCTGATAAGCAAAGCCAGTCAGGCATTGAAGCACCAGCATGACATACTTTTTCGTCAAGCCGTTTCATAACACTACCAAAATTAATCGGCATAAAGAAAAAAGTAAATACAGTATCTTTTATAAATTTTTTATCTTGCCACTCAAAAACTTTATCATCCCATAATTCAGGATTAAACTCTGGGCAGCAAGTTTGATTTTCTTCAGAATGAGTTGTCATAGTTATAGTTTTTAGGTTAATTATGAATTTACTTATTTGTTTGTGTTTGAAAATTTGGAATTCAAGCTATTTGCCCATTTTTCAATGGCTTCCCAGTTTCGATGATCACCTTCTTTCCAAACTCCCACGGCAACACTAATTCGGAATTTTATTCTCTGGATAAACGATTCTATCTGACCAATATTTAATACTCCGGCAAAAATTTCTTCACTAACCGGTTTTACAAGTTTACGAACCGGATTGAGCCAGTCTGAAATATTGTGTTTGTATTTTTCTCCATTTTTCATTGCCAGAGTCATGCATACAGAAAAAATAGCAACAGGTTTTTGAGCCAGAATTTCTTTGTGAATTTCAATAAATTGAAGAGCTTCAGGTAACCATTTAGCACTTTGAATGGCGCTTCCGATAACAATTGCATTGTACGATGAAAGGTCTTTTACATTGTGCATAAGCCTTACTTCAACCTGTGCACCATTATCTGAAAGGATTTCTCCAATAGTTTCTGCAATATCAGCGGTTGAACCGGTTTGACTGGAATAGGTTACAAGAATTTTAGTTGTCATTTTTAATTTTTTAATTACAAATTCTATTTTTGGAAGTTACAGTCTAGTTTCATGTCAAGTATAAAATAACTATAGACTGCTTCGTCATTCTTCCTCGCAGTGACGTCATTCCGAGGAGGCACGACGAAGGAATCCTTTGCGTTAATTAAGATTTGACATAACACTAGTTTATTTTATAATGTTTAAAGGTAAAAAATAATGAGACCAAAATCAATGTCTTGTAAGAAATCCGAGTGTTACTCTATAAATACCTCAAGTTCGGATTTAACCAATTCTCTTTTTATTGCAGTTCCATGTCCCGGTAAAAATAAATAGCACCCAGTATTTAATATTTTTTTCCAACTGGCAATTAATTCTCTTGTATTATCAGCAAAAGGAGGGAAGATTGAATTTCTGAATACACCAAACATAGTATCTCCAACTATTGCAATTTCGTTATTAACAATAACACTCAACGAACCGATTGAATGACCTGGTGTAGCAATGATTTCAATATCGAATCCGGATTTTATCAAACTTAAGTTTTCTTTTACAAGTATATCTGGATTAAAAACATCGAAACCAAACCCTTTCTCACCTATCATGTTCCCCAAAACTGATACCAGTTTTGTTAATTGAATTGTACCTTCAGGTAAGGTTGTATATCCCGTTCTTGCATATTCAGCTTCATTTTCACTCATTATTATTTTGCAATTTTCATTTTCCTGTAAATACCTTGCGTTTCTACAATGATCAAAATGGCTGTGGGTTAAAATGAGAAAGTCAATTTTTGAGTTGGCTAAGTTTAATGATTTGATATTCTTCATTAATCGGGTTCTGCTTCCTTGTATTCCTGTATCCACAAGAATGTTTCCATTTGGGCAACTGATTAGAAAGCAATTAGATCTTAAGATTAAAACCTGAAAAATAGTGTAGCCGTTTTTTAATTTCCAGTTTCTCATAACGAACAATTACAAATTTTAAGATATTAAAAATAAATAAAATGGGAGAATAAATAGAATAATTAATGGAATAATAAATAAAAATTACTGATTTTAGTAATAATCATGTGCCTTCTAATTTCGACCTAATTTATTTATTTTTGAGTAGTTACTCGCATGAATTACATTATGCTTTATCAGATCATTTATTTTATCGTTAGAGTATCCTAAAATATCGTGTAGAATCTGAATTGTATGTTCTCCGTAGTGAGGTGGAGCTGAAATGTCATTTAAATTTGGTTTACCATCAATGTTAAAAGCAATGGTACGAACACCTTTAATTGATATTCCACTTGTTGTTTCTGATTCCATAACTAGTTCTTTTGCTTCGGGCATTTCAAATACTTCTTTCATGTTAAAAACACCTCCTGCAGGCACATTTTTTTCCGAAAGAGCTTCTAACAGATGGTCACGATTAAAGTTTGCAATCAGCACTTGCAGTGTATCATTCAACTCATTTCTGTTTTTTACTCTTTTCAAATTATCTGTGAATTTTTTATCGTTTGCTATTTCGGCTTTGCCTAAAACTAAACACAAATCGGTAAATTGCTTGTCATTTCCAATAGCAATAACAATAGGTTTATTATCCCGACTATAAAATATTGTTCCGTAAGGTACAATATTCGGGTGATCAGAACCCATACGTTCGGGAATAGTTTCCCCAACGAGCCAGTTTGTAGCCTGATTAGCCAACGAAGCAATACCGCTTTTTATTAAACTTGTTTCAATATACTGTCCTTTACCTGTTTTTTCCCGGTTATATAATGCCAGGATTATTGCTTCTTTTAGTTGATGTCCCGCCAAAATATCCATTAATGCAACCGGCATTTTTACAGGTTTCCCATCAGATTCACCATTCATATATGTAAATCCACTTTCAGCCTGGATTATTGCATCGTATCCTGCGCGTGGGTTCGATAGTCCATATCCGGTAAGGTGGGCGTAAATGATCTTGTTATTTCGTATTTTAAGTGTGTTGTAATCAACGTTGAGTTTTTCTGCATCGCCGGGTTTATATGAAACAAG
>MENE01000006.1:18017-21241 GCA_001769005.1 Bacteroidetes bacterium GWA2_31_9b
GCTTGATTCAAATCGATAGCAATAGATTTTTTCCCCCAGTTTACACTACTGAAATATCCGGAGATATCGGTATCGGGATTTTCCGTTGGTAGTTTCCATGTTCGGGTAACATCACCTTTTGTTAAAAGATTTTCGACCTTAATTACAGTAGCTCCAAGCTCTGAAAGAGTAGCCCCAATGCTTGGCCCGGCTAATACATTGGCCAGTTCCAGAACCTTAATATCTTTTAACGGCTGATGCATATTGTTTTTTTATTTCGGATTAATCTTTTTAATATACTTTGAATATAAATTGCCAACTAGTATAAAAAATACTGTAGCAATAATACTTGCATAGGTTTTGTCAATTTCGAACCATCCCATTTTTCGGGCAATTAAACTGAGAATTATTGCAAGAACACCACCAATAAAAGCAAATCGAACAGCATATTGCGAAATCCAGTTTAACTTATAAACACCAAGCAGGATAACAATTGCACCAATAGCACGAATTGCATAGGATACATAACCGGCATCCAGAACAGCACCATGAATAAATATTGCCATAGGAACAGTAATCAGATTAACAGCAATAACGAGTTGTTTGGCAGTTTTTAGGATTTTCTCGTCTGATGCATTTTTATTGATTAATCCATGGTAAATATCTTTAGTAGCAATGGTTACAATTGCAAAATTAACAGGGCCAATGGTAGAAAGTATTGCAGCGAGTATTGCAGCTAAAGCAAGTCCGCCTAAAATTGGGTGAATAAACGAGGGAGTCATAAGTAAAGTAGGAAGAACCTCCTTAGCATCCATAATTGTTGCCGGATCGATAAAAATACCGCTTCGGGCCATTAATCCCAGATAAGCTGTCATAATACCAAATGGAGCAATAAAAAGAGCAGATAATATTGCAGCACGCTTTGCCGTTAAGGGATCTTTTGCAGCAAATATGGGTTGAATACTTGCCTGTGCAGCCATACCACCAAAAATACCTCCAAGTATAAGACTAAATGCAGCAGTCCATCCTAGGCTAAACGGATTGTAATAATTGTGAGGTGCACCAGCAGCAATTAGTTTCTCAGATAGAACAGACATATCGCCAATGGCAACTAATCCAACAATTAATGCAATTCCGATTCCTACATACCTAACTACAAGGTTAATAATTGCAACAATAGTAAGTGCATGCATTCCTCCAATATAAATATAAACTGTTGTGATTATTGATCCTAAAAGAACAGCCCACACCCAGTCAATTTTTAAAATTGGTGCAAGAACATGAGAAAATGTAGTTAATTCTACGTATGCTAATGTAATAAATGCAATGAGAAAAGCTATGGCAGAAATAGTTCTTGCTTTTTTACCAAAAATACTTTCGATCATTTCACTTACTGTGTGAACTTTTCTTTCTCTGTAATGCTTTGCTAATGCATAACCTAAAATTATCATCCCAATAGCGGTAGAAATATTGTATAAAATAGGCTGGAGTGACATTGTATTAAAAGCTTTTTCGCTAACACCAATTGTACTTAATCCTCCAAGCCACTCAGCTGCTACAACTATTGCACACACCAGGATCCCAAGATTGCGCCCTGCAATTAAAAAATCTGAAGATGATTTTGATGCGATTTTTTTTGTAAAGAATGATATCCCGATTACCAAAATGAAATAGCAGATTACTATCCAGAAATATAAATTACTGACAAGTGCACCCATAAAATTGATTTGAATTTTTTCGGTTGGCAAGATAAGAAAAAAATATATCTGAAAAATGAACTCTTTAGTTGATATTTAAAATTTTAGTTAAAGAAACTATCGAGTTTTTTTATAGCCGAAGGGAGTGTAAAAACAACAACCCTGTCGTCTGCTTTAATATGAGTATCGCCTTTAGCTATAAACCCTTTATGATCACGAATATAACCTCCTACAAGAGCATCTTTAGGAAAATCAATATTCCGAAGTTTATCTTTAGTAATTAATGAACCTTGTCGAGCAACAAATTCAAGAACTTCTGTATCTGAACCGGTTAAACATTTCATGGACTCTACTTTAGAACTCATTGTATATTTAAAAATACGACTTGCAGTAATTAGTTTTTTATTTATTATTGTATCGATGCCCATACTTTCGCCTAAATCGATGTAATCAATATTTTCAATTTCAGCAATGGTTTTTTTAACACCCATTTTTTTAGCAAGAACACATGTCAGAATATTTGTTTCAGAATTACCGGTAACAGCAATTAAAGTATCCATACTTGCCAAACCTTCTTCATTTAATAAGTCAATATTACTTCCATCACCATTAATAACCAATGTGTTTTTTAAATAATCGGCAAGTTGATAGCTTTTATCTTTATCTTTTTCGATAAGTTTGATATTAAATCTACCTTCGAGTAATTTTGCAGTTCGTTTACCAATGCGGCTACCCCCAATAATCATAACATTTTTTATATCGAGTTTTTTCTTACCCGAATATTTCATTACATCATCAAAACCCGATTTATTGGTTACAACATGAACTAAATCGTTAACCATAAACGAATCGTGTCCACGTGGGATAATTGTTTGACCATTTCTAGTAATAGCTACTGCTCTGAATTCAATATCCTTATTTTGTTTTGTAACCTGCATCAGGGTATTATTAATAACTGGTGCATTTTCGTCGAGTCTTATAACGAATAACGAAAGTTTACCTCCTGAAAAGTCAACAATTTCAGAAATTTCATATCCTAAAGAATCAACTACTTCGCGAGCAGCAATACGTTCAGGATAAATCAGATAGTCAATACCTAATCCTTTAAAGTGAGATATGTTTTCCGGCTCAACATATTCGTAATTATCAACTCTGGCAACGGTTTTTTTAGCACCCAGCTTCTTTGCAATCATAGATGCAAGAATATTTGCCTCTTCTGAATGAGCAACAGCAATAAATAAATCAGCTTTTTTTACTTGTGCGTCTTTTAGAACTTCAAATGATGTTGCAGAACCTGTAATGGTCATCAGATCAAGATTTGCACTAATATTTTTCAGGTTCTCTTCTTCAGTATCTATTACTATTAAATCATGATACTCACTACTTAACATTTTTGCTAAATGTATTCCTACTTGTCCGGCCCCTGCAATAATTATTTTCATTTTAACAACGCTTTTATTCGGTTCTAATATAAATAAAAAATTGATGGAACTAATAAAGGTAATTAAAATTTGAATCAAATTAAACAAATAAAATGAATCATTAGTT
>MENE01000007.1:0-1466 GCA_001769005.1 Bacteroidetes bacterium GWA2_31_9b
TCAAAAAATAATATTGAAATAATATTGAAAAAATCAGCATTTATTGACGAAGTTACAGTTGTTCATCGGAGAAAATCAACAGAAATCTCGATGTTAAATCCTACTAAAGTAGAGATTTTAGGTGAAAAGGAATTACAAAAAGCAGCATGCTGCAATTTGTCTGAGAGTTTTGAAACCAGTCCGAGTGTTGATGTTTCGTTTACCGATGCAATAACTGGAACCAAGCAAATCCAAATGTTAGGATTAGCAGGACCTTATGTTCAGATAACTCGTGAAAACATACCTGATATTCGTGGTTTGTCGGCCATTTATGGGCTTTCGTATGTTCCAGGCACATGGATAGAGAGTATTCAGCTAAATAAAGGAACAGGTTCTGTGGCAAATGGATTCGAGAGTATAACAGGACAAATAAATGTTGAACTGAAAAAACCCGAAGAAGCTGAAAGATTATATTTTAATCTATATGCAAACCAAGACGGAAACATTGAAGGGAATCTTCATTTAATGCAAAAGGTAAACGATAAATGGTCTACAGGTTTACTGTTGCATTCTAAAAATAATTCATTTAAGCAAGATCGAAACATGGACGGCTTTACCGATAGCCCGCTTTCAGAAACCTATATCGCATTAAATAGATGGAAATATCAGGATTCAAGTGGTGTTGAAGCACAGCTTGGGGTAAAAGGTACTTTTATCGAAAATATTGGTGGTCAGTTAAAGTTTGATCCGGAAAAGGATGCTTTAACTACTAATTATTGGGGTATGCAAGCAAATGTAAACCGATACGAGGGTTGGGCAAAAATTGGAAAAGTTTTTAAAAATTTCCCAGGTCAATCTGTCGGATTGCAACTAAATTGGACAACACATGAGCAAAACAGTTATTTTGGATTAAATACCTACGATGCTACTCAAAATATGGCTTATGCCAATTTATTGTACCAAGGAATAATTGGAAATTCAAACCATAAGTTCAGAACCGGGGCAAGTTTCCAGTACGATAATTACAATGAGCATTTTAATGATACAATTTTTAAGAGAAACGAAATGGTACCTGGTGCTTATTTTGAATATACGTACTCGCATTTAGATAATTTCGGCTTAGTTGCTGGTTTACGTGCAGATTACCACAATATTTTTGGTGCTTTTGTAACTCCTCGCTTGCATTTACGATATGCAATAACTGAAAAAACGGTTTTCCGTGCCTCTGCTGGTAGAGGCCAACGAACTGCAAGTATATTGTCTGAAAACAGCGGGTTATTAGCCAGCTCCAGGCAATTAATTATTCAAGGTAAAAACAATAATAATCCATATGGGCTTGACCCTGAAGTAGCTTGGAATTATGGTTTGAATTTTACCCAGAAATTTTCTTTTGACTATCGTGAAGGTAGCATTAGTTTGGATTTTTACCGAACAGATTTTGAAAATCAAATTATTATTGATTTGGAACAAAATCCTCAACAGGCTGT
>MENE01000007.1:1479-2751 GCA_001769005.1 Bacteroidetes bacterium GWA2_31_9b
GATGGAAAGTCGTTTGCCAATAGTTTTCAGGCACAGCTTGATTATGAACTCATCAAACGATTGGATTTTAGATTAGCCTACCGTTGGTATGATGTAAAAACAACTTACAATGGAAATATTGAAGATAAACCATTGGTTGCATCACACAGAGCATTTGCAAATTTAGCTTATGAAACCCGAAAACATTGGAAATTTGATTATACCATAAACTGGCAAGGCAAAAAACGAATTCCAAATACGTCTTCAAACCCTGCAGAATATCAACTTGAAAAATTTTCTCCTTCATTTATCTTAATGAATGCACAAATAAGTAAAGTTTGGAACGAGAAGGTTGAGACATACTTAGGTGGAGAAAATCTGTTGGATTATATGCAACATGATCCGATTCTTTCGAGTGAGCAACCCTTTGGAGAATATTTCGATAGTTCTTTAATCTGGGGACCTGTTATGGGGCGATTAATTTATTTAGGAGTACGATATAAGATTAAATAAAATGGACTTAGTAGCTCTTTTTAGAAAAAAACCGAATTGATAATTCGGTTTTTTTTATTTTCTTACTCTTTTAAATCTTCGTATATATCTTCATTCGTGTACCCCAATAATCAAATGATTAATTATTTTTATTCTTGTTTTGAATGTCGTTTCTAATATACATTATAATTCTCCAGCGGTCATCCTGTGATATTTGGGAAGCATGTGCTCCCATAATGTTTATACCGACATTAATAATATGATAAATTTCTCCATCGGGCCGAATTACGGTTTTTTCTAACGTAAGATTAGCAGGTGGAAAGGCATACCTTTTACTTGTAAATAAATATCCTTGTCCATCACCTTTTTCGCCATGGCATTGTATGCAAAACCGTCCGTATTGTAGTTTGCCTTTGGCCAAATTAGTTTCATTAATTACTAAAGGATTACTATATTTTTCTCCGGCAAGTTTCAAATCCATATCGTTTTTAGTTAAATGATAAGGAATAAATTCTCTTGGAATTGTTCCATCTACAGGTTTACGTAGTGTCATGGAATCTTCAAAATTTGGATTCTCGCTATATGTGTCGTATGCTTGTGATTCCTGCATGTCGGGTAAGTAGCTATTTCCCCTTTCGGTACTTTTTCTGTCGCATGAAGCAATCACAACGAATAAAATCAATATAATATATTTTATTTTTTTAATTTGCATGTCGAAACTATATGTTTTCATAATTAAAACTTTCGTTGAGATAAGGATGATTCTTAGGAAGCAGATTTGCTTTTGTTAAAGATTGCAAA
>MENE01000007.1:2799-4486 GCA_001769005.1 Bacteroidetes bacterium GWA2_31_9b
AAAACTCCAATATGACTTACTTCTTTTATTGAACTTGGGAAAATCATGAGGTATTGATCAATCCACTGACCTATTAATACAACCATAGCAATAGAGGCAACAATCCAAAGTATTCGTCGGAATTTTCTAATAACCAGTACCAAAAACGGAATTAAGAAGTTTAATATAAGATTTAAGAAGAACAATAGTTTGTAATCTTCTAATCGTTTTATAAAATAAAAGGTTTCTTCGGGCATATTTGCATACCATATTAGCATAAACTGAGAAAACCATAAATACATCCAGAAAATACTAAATGAAAATAAATATCTTGCTAGGTCATGGATGTTATTTGTTGTTACAAAATCCATATAACCTAAATATCGTAAAATAGCTAATACAATAATTATTACTGCAAAACTTTTTACGATAACACCAGCTAAAACATACCATCCAAACAATGTACTAAACCAGTGTGCTTCCACAGACATAAGCCAATCCCATGCAAAGGCAACAATTGAAAGAGCAAAAAATACTAAAAATAATGCAGCATAAGTTTTACTTTTATTGTAAAGGTTTAATCCATCACCAACATCACTTTTTTTAGAAAGTTTTCTTAACATGAAAGTTAAGAAAGTCCAAACTGCTAAATAAATCACTAGCCGGCTTACAAAAAATGGAATATTTAAATAGGCTTCTTTATTTGCAATTATAGGGTCGTGATGCACTTCATGAGTCCAATGGTAAACATGATTAATTCCAAAAAGCATAAGGATCATTAGAATTGCTCCAATAGGTAAATACATACTTATTGCTTCGGGAATTCTTTGTACAGAAACATGCCAACCCGATTGTGTTATAATATGGATAGCTATAAAAAAAGTTGCTCCAAGTCCAATCGTAAGAAAATTAATTGAATTTATAACCAAGGCAGACCAAACTTTCTCTGGTGGATAATTTAATATACCATAGATTAGTGCTGTAAAACCTATAAGAATTAAAATGGTTAAAACTACTTTTACTTTTTTAGTAAACTGAAATGTAAGGTTTAAATTCTCCATATTAAAATCTTAATTATTCATGGTTTTAATATCCAATGCACCGGTATTTTCAAATTTAGATTTAACTTGTTCAGCACCTTCTATACTTAAATCGGAAGTATCTATAACAACAACAAATCGATCGTCGGTTGCACCTTCGTCATAAATTTTATTATTAGCACCTAAACCTAAATTTGATTTAAAAAAATAAGCTAGAACAATTGCAAATGCTGCAAATAATATCGTACACTCGAAAGTTACGGGAATAAATGATGGTGCTGCCATAAATGGTTTTCCACCAATATTTAAAGGGTAAGCTTTGGTAAAAACCCATGTTTGAAATCCAAATCCTGAAATAGCTCCAATTGCTCCACCAATAAATGCAGCTTTGGGCAGCCACGATCTTTTTAATCCCATAGCATGATCTAAGCCATGAACAGGGTATGGAGAGAAAACATCTTTAATTTTAATATTATTTTCTCTTAAATCTTTTACTGCATTTAATAAATTGCTCTCCTTATCGTAATATCCTGATATTTCGTTCATCCGTTAATAATTTGTAAGTAATTGATATTATTTGTAATATCTGTTTGATTTCCTGTAATCGATCTTTTTTTGTTACTCGCTCCCGCAAATCCCGAACACGACCCGCTCGTGAACCTCCATGC
>MENE01000007.1:4539-11279 GCA_001769005.1 Bacteroidetes bacterium GWA2_31_9b
TAAGAATAATGTAAAAAATATTCCAAGTGTACCGACAAAAATTGCAATTTCAACTAATGATGGTTTATACATTTCCCAGCTCGATGGTAAATAATCTCTATGTAATGATGTTACTATGATTACAAATCGCTCGAACCACATACCAACATTAATTACTATTGACATAAAGAATGTGAAAGCTATACTACGACGTAATTTTTTAAACCAGAATAATTGAGGTGAAACTACATTACATGTCATCATTATCCAATATGCCCACCAGTATGGGCCGGTTGCTCTGTTTATGAATGCAAATATTTCATACTCAACACCAGAATACCAAGCCATAAATAATTCTGTTAAGTAGGCAATTCCAACGATTGAGCCGGTGAGAATAATGATCTTATTCATTAATTCAATATGATTGATTGTAATATAATCTTGTAAATTCATTGTTTTACGTGCAATAATCATTAGTGTAAGCACCATAGCAAACCCTGAAAATATTGCTCCAGAAACAAAATAAGGAGGAAATATAGTGGTGTGCCAACCAGGAATTACCGAAGTAGCAAAATCGAAACTAACAATAGTATGAACTGATAATACTAGTGGAGCAGCTAAACCGGCCAGAGTAAAACTAACTATTTCGAATCGTTGCCAATGTTTTGCCGAACCTGTCCAGCCAAAGCTTAGCAAGCCATAAATTGCTTTTTTGAATTTGGTTTTCATTCTGTCGCGAATGGTTCCAATATCAGGGATTAATCCTACGTACCAGAAAATCAATGACACAAGAAAGTAAGTTGAAATAGCAAAAACATCCCACAATAAAGGTGAGTTAAAGTTTACCCACACACCCCTTGTGTTAGGATAGGGAAAAATAAAGAACCCTAACAAAAATCGACCCATGTGGATTAAAGGAAAAAGTCCTGCACACATAACAGCAAATAAGGTCATAGCTTCAGCTGAGCGGTTAATACTTGTACGCCATTTTTGTCTGAATAAAAGTAATATTGCTGAAATAAAAGTTCCTGCATGTCCAATACCTATCCACCATACAAAATTAGTTATGTCCCAACCCCACCCGATGGTTTTATTTTCACCCCAAAGTCCGATCCCCTTCCATACAGTAAGTGTAATAGCTATAATTCCGATAAGGGCAGCACCGCTTGAGATAGTAATACCTAAAAACCAAAGCATACCCGGTTTAGCAACTATCGGGTTAAAAATATCGTCAGTGATATTTTTTAAGCTTTTATTGCCTTTAATTAATGGTTCGCGAGTTGAAATTTCTGACACCTTTTTTCTTTTTAATTAAATTCTAATTTATCCTTTATTTTTTACTTTTGTAAGATATCCAACGGAAGGCAATGTATTTATCTCTTCCAATAAATGATACCTTCGTTCTTGATCAAATAGTTTATATACTTCACTGTTTTTATTATTTATGTCGCCAAAAACAATTGCATTTGCAGGGCATGCTTGTTGACAAGCAGTTTTTATTTCACCATCTTGCAACACTCTGTTTTCAAGTTTTGCTTTAAGTTTCTTTTCTTGAATTCGCTGAATACAAAATGAACATTTTTCAATAACTCCTTTAGCACGAACAGTAACATCAGGATTAAGAACCATTCTTGGAAGATCTTTTGTCATTCCATGCTTATCGACAGTATTTTTACCCAAAGCATCGGCATTATTGTAATCGAACCAATTGAATCTTCGTACTTTGTAAGGACAGTTATTATTACAATAGCGTGTTCCAATACAACGGTTATAAGCCATTTGGTTCAATCCTTCGGAGCTGTGATTTGTTGCACCAACCGGGCAAACATTTTCACAAGGCGCATTATCACAATGCTGGCACATTACAGGCTGGCGAATAACTTCAGGATTTTCAGGATCACCAGAGTAGTATCTGTCTATTCGCATCCAATGCATTTCGTGGGCATGCTTAATTTCTTCTTTTCCTACAATTGGTATGTTATTCTCTGTACTA
Source organism: Bacteroidetes bacterium GWA2_31_9b (assembly GCA_001769005.1). Taxonomy (GTDB): domain Bacteria; phylum Bacteroidota; class Bacteroidia; order Bacteroidales; family UBA12077; genus UBA12077. The sequence goes on from MENE01000007.1 coordinate 6,512, forward strand.
CAAGCAATAACACAAACATTGCATCCAATACACGAGTTCAAATCAACAGCCATTGCCCAATGATGCCCTTTGTATTCATGAGCTTTATATAATGATTGATGTTGTTCTTCAATTTCTTTATGTCGCTCATTTCCTGCAGATGGATTTTCTTGATATTCTTCAAGTGTTGTTTCTCTAATAATATCTCTGCCTTCCATAGAATCGTGCGATTGTGTTGTTGCAAGCTCTCTAAAATCATTAGTTTTATCTATTTTAATATTCGTTACTGAATATTTTCGGAGATTTTCTTTTGGAACTAATGGATAAACATTAACACCAACATCCTTACCCGATTTACCTGCAACTGTTCGTCCGTAACCCAAGGCTATTGAAATAGTGTTTTTTGATTGTCCGGGTTGAACTAATACCGGAATAATTATAGAATCATTTATTTTGATAACATCACCTGTTTTTAAGCTCTTTTCATTTGCCATTGCAACAGAAATAGCCGCATAATTATCCCAGCAAACTTTAGAAACAGGGTCAGGAAGTTCTTGCAACCATGGATTGTTTGCATATTTACCTGTTCCAATATTTACACTCTCATAAAGTTGAACTTCATATTCTGATTTTGAAGTTTCTTCAATTTTTAGTGAACTTACATCGAATTTAAATTCGGGTTCAGTTGAATTTATTGGTTTTTCAAAAATACCATCTTGTAAGGTTTTATTCCAGAACGATTCAAAATCAAAAACGGAATTTGTTTTTGTATATATTTCAGATTTCCATGTATCTTTTATGAACTTATAATACTCTTCGTGAATACCTGACCATTTTAATAGAGATTCTTGTTCTTGTCGGGTGTTAAAAATAGGATGAATACAAGGTTGGGCTAAACTATACAAGCCTATTTTTGGATTAAAATCGTTCCATGATTCAAGATAATTGTTTGCAGGACAAACATATTTTGTTAAAACAGAAGTTTCGTCTGGTATTGAAGAAAGTGAAACAGTAAGATCAATATTTTTTATTCCTGATACGAATTTTTCTGTGTTTGAGTAGTCAAAAACAGGATTGCAATCGTAAAAAATTACGGCACTATACTCATCTTTTTCAAAACGATTAACAAAATCATACATCATGAAATCATTTCCCTGTTTTGTTAAAAGTGCATTGTTAAACGAAATAGTATTTCCATAATTACCTAAGATTTTATTTATTGAATTAACAATTATTTGTGTTTCAGTATTATTTGAGCCACAAACAACTATTGACTTCTCTTTATTTTGAATCAATTCATCTCCAAGTTTTGAAATATCGATAGCAGGTTTTGAAACAGATACTTCTTTTTCACCAATACTTTTTGCAATATAATTGTAAAGATTTGCTACAAGGTTTTGCTCTTCTGATGAACTAATAATGATGCGTTCGTCAGCATTACTGCCTGTTAAAGACATACCGCTTTCAATCTGAATATGTCGGGACATATTTCTTTTATCATTGCTAACTTTTCGGTTTTGAACATACTGCTTTGTATATTCAATCGGAGAGAGCCATGATCCTAAGAAATCGGCGTTTATTCCAACAATAATATTTGCTTTATTAAATTGATAATCTGGAATAAAGCGTTTGCTAAAACATTGTTCATTTGCATCTAACAATGCAGAAACAGAAATGGAATCATAACTGATATGCTCTGTTGCGGGATATTTTTTTATAAAATCATTAATAACCTTTTTGGTTGATGGGCTAATAATACTGGAAGTGATAAGAGCAATTTTTCCTTTACCCGCATTAATCTTATTCAATTGTTCTATGATTTGCTCATCAACTTCAGCCCAGTTTGTGTCGATTCCATTAATTTTAGGCTCTTTGTATCGTGTATCATCATATAAACTTAATAATGATGATTGAGTTATACTATTTGTTGCACCTTGAGAAATAGAAGAAAGATTATTCCCTTCAATTTTTATTGGCCGTCCATCTAATACCTTAACTAATATGCTATTGTATTTATCCCCGTCAAAAAAGGATGAAGCATAGTAATTTGACATACTTGGTGTAATTTCTTCGGGCTTTATAAAAAAAGGTATTGCTTTATGGGTTATATTTTCGCAGCGTGAAAGAACAAAAGTTGATGCTAATCCAAATCCAAATAATTTTAAAAAATCTCGACGATTTGTATGAAAACTATTTTGAGCTAATTCTTTATTTTCAATATTGATGGAATTTAATTTCCCATCTACATTTTTCCAATATTTTGTCATTTCAAAAAGATTAGTTATTCCAAATTAATAATGACATTTCATACAATTCACACCACCTAGTTCAGCAACTGTTAAAGAATCTAGCGTATTTTTTTTAAACTTTTCGTGAAATTCTTTAAATGTTTTTTCGTAGTACTCGTTGCCTAAAAAATTAACTTTTCTGGTTCTATGACAATCTAAACACCATCCCATAGATAAATCGCTATATTGTCTAAGCAAATGACTCTCTTCAACTTTACCGTGGCATTCAGAACAATCGAGTTTTCCAACTCCTGCATGTTGGGCATGGCTAAAAAATACATGGTCGGGTAATTTGTGAATCCGAATCCAATGAGTTGATTGTTCTTTTTCCCAATTGGTAATAATTTTATTAATTTCAAAACGTCCCGAATTAGTTCCTTCTCGTACTAATTCATGGCAGTTCATACAAACATTAGTTGAAGGAATACCTGCAGATTTAGCTGTTTCAGCAGTATGGTGGCAATAAAAGCAATCAATTTTATTATCAGTAGCGTGTACTTTGTGTGAAAATTTAATGGTTTGTAATGAAGCAAAGTCTTTTGTTCGACCTAATCTTATTGCATCTTCAACTATTATTTTAAAAATAAAAAACAAGGTTACAATCATAATTAAACCGTGAATGGGTTTAAATTTAATTTTTTTAGTAAAAGTTAAATCGATAAATGCTACAACAAACAGAACAATTAGAAATATAAAAAATAGTAATCGTGTAATATGCATTTTAGGTTTTTCTAAACCGGAAATTATGAAATTATTGAGATATTGTTTGATAAGAACAATTTGCTCGGCCGATAACTTAACATTTTTATGTGCTTCAGAAATTTTCTTGGTTAACGGATTTAATAACATGTTTGCAAAAGCTGCACTATCAATATATTGAGTAGAAATTGCTATTTCTAGTGCTGATGGATTCCAGTTAAAGGTGTCAATTACTGTAGTGTTATGGCACGAAGCACAGTTAATTGTATTATCTTCTGTTTTTATTAAACCTAAAAACAATCGTTCTCCTATTTTTAAATCATCTGTTTTAAATAAATTATGTGATTGTAGGTTCTTATTGGAATCAACTTCTTGTGCAAATACCTGTAAATCAAAAAAATAAAATAAACCAATAAATAGAGAAATAATCTTTAAGTTATTAAATATGAATCTTTTCATGCTCAGATCTAATTGCAAATTTTCTCGTTAAGTTCGCAATAAAAATTTTATTTCACTAATTTTTGCTGTAGAATAAGTGTAAATTTTATTTAGATTAAATATTTAATAGCGATAAAAAAAATGCAAATTGAAAATTTCGTATTTTAATTATGACTCAATAAATCAAGATACTGCTGAATAAATTTTGTTCATATATTTTAAATCCAAATTACATTTTAGTTTAATAAAATTTATTTTTTGTATATTTTGAATGATTTTATTCCTAAATTTATTCGAATAATTTAACATCAATTTGTTTTATCAACTTCTAATTTTTTAAGATTATGAGTAATTCTAACCTTCCAAATTACTTAGAATACCAAGGAAAACATAAAGGAATTTTAGCATGGGTATTTTCAACTGATCATAAAAGAATTGGATTGCTCTATTTATATTCAATAATGTGTTTTTTTGTTGTTGGTGCTATTTTAGGATTGTTAATGAAATTTGAACTTATTGCTCCGGGCAAAACCATAATGGAAGCAAAATCATATAATGCAGTTTTTACATTACATGGTATAACAATGATTTTTTTAATTGTTATACCGGGTATTCCCGCAATCTTAGGAAACTTTCTTTTGCCTATAATGATTGGTGCAAAAGATGTATTTTATCCAAGGTTAAATTTATTATCGTGGTGGTTATATGTTTTAGGAGCTATAGTAGCCATATCATCTCAATTTATGCAAGGTGGTTCGCCAGATACCGGATGGACATTTTATGCCCCTTATAGTTTTAAAACACAATCCAATGTAGTACCGGCTCTAATCGGAGCATTTATTCTCGGATTTTCATCAATCCTAACAGGAATTAATTTTATTGTTACCATGCATAGGCTACGTGCTCCAGGTATGAGTTGGCTCAAAATGCCTTTATTCCCTTGGTCTTTATATGGAACTGCGTGGATTCAAATTCTTGCAACTCCGGTAATAGGTATTACATTACTTATGGTAATTGCTGAACGAGTATTAAGTATAGGATTTTTTAATCCTGCACTTGGTGGCGATCCTATTCTTTATCAGCACTTATTCTGGATCTATTCACATCCGGCTGTTTATATAATGATACTTCCTGCAATGGGAGTAATTTCTGAGGTTATTCCAACCTTTGCCAGAAAAAAAATTTTCGGATATAATGCAATTGTTATTTCGACAATCCTTATTGCTTTTGTTGGTTATTTTGTGTGGGGGCATCATATGTTTACAGCAGGAATGAGTGGAACATCACTTTTTGCATTTTCATTTTTAACATTCCTGGTTGCTATTCCAAGTGCTATAAAAGTTTTTAATTGGCTTGCAACTTTA
>MENE01000007.1:11327-14722 GCA_001769005.1 Bacteroidetes bacterium GWA2_31_9b
TTTCTTTTTGTTTTTATGATTGGAGGTTTATCAGGAATGGTGCTTGGATCATTAGCTGCAAATGTGCATTTACATGATACTGCATTTGTAGTTGCACATTTTCATTTTATTGTTTTTGGCGGTGTTGGTTTTGGTTTTTTTGCCGGAATACACTATTGGTTTCCTAAAATTTTTGGCAAAATGTATGATGCTTGGTGGGCAGATACTGGTTGGATAATCTTTTTTTTCGGATTTTTAACATTATATACACCTATGTTTTATTTAGGAATAACTGGTATGCCACGAAGATATTATGATTATGTTCCCGAGTTTCACTTTGCAAATATCATTTCTTCTTTAGGTGCATTTATAATGATTTCCGGATTGGCTATTATAATTATTAATCTTATACGATCTGCAAGAAAAGGAGAAAAAGCTGAAGATAACCCATGGAAAGGCGAAACCTTAGAATGGACAATTGCCAGTCCTCCAATTGTTGAAAATTTTGAAGAGATACCTGAAATAAAATAAACTTTATCAGATGAAAGATAACAATATAAATAATCATTACGACCATGAAGGCTCAAAGATTGGAATGTGGTTATTTATCTTCACTGAACTATTATTTTTTGGTGGATTATTCATAGTATATGCAGTTTACAGGTATAAACACGGAACTGCATTTGAATTAGCTGCTAAAGAGTTAGATGTATCAATTGGTGCTATTAATACTGTTATATTATTAATAAGCAGTGCTACTATAGCTATGTCAATTTCTTCAATTCAGTTAAAAAAACGTAAACTAACAATTATCCTTTTAGCTACAACTCTAATTCTGGCCCTAATTTTTTTAGTAAATAAATATTTTGAATGGGGAATAAAAATTGAACATGGACTTTATCCTGGCTCAGGTATTTTGCAACAACATGGATATGGCGAAATATTATTTTTTGGCTTGTATTTTTTTATGACCGGATTGCATGCCCTACATATTATTATTGGGATTATTTTAATCACTATAATAATGCTTAAAGTAAAAAATGAGAAAATACATGCGGATCGATTTGTACAACTCGAAAACACTGGCTTATATTGGCATTTGGTAGATATAATATGGATATTTTTATTTCCTTTATTTTATTTAATTGTCTAATTTCATGGAGAAATCAGAAGAACATAAAATAATTAGCTTTAAAACCTATACAGTTATTCTGTTTTTATTAATTGTATTAACATCAGTATCTGTACTTGTTACAAAAATTGATTTAGGTAATATTAGCATAATAGTTGCATTATCAATAGCAGGAATTAAGACAATATTGGTATTTTTATTCTTTATGCATTTGTTATATGATAAAAAAATGTATTCCATTATGATAGCAGGAGTATTAATACTAATGACTTTGGTCTTAATTATACTATTTTTGGATTATCAATAAAATAAATATAAACTTTAGTAATGTATTCTAATTTGTCAAATTTTTCAGAAGGCGTTGATTCAACATTTGTAATTATTTTCTCAATAATTGCAATTTTCCTTGTAGGACTAACCTGTACATTGATTTATTTTTTAATTAGATACCGGGAGAAAAAAAATCCGGTGCCAACACAAATTAAAGGTAATGTTTGGTTGGAAATAATCTGGGTAATTATTCCTATAGTTTTGGTTATGGGAATGTTTTATTATGGCTGGATGGCTTGGATTCCAATGCTATCAAAAGCACCTGCAGATGCCATTGAAATAAAAACTACCGCTCAGATGTGGTCTTGGAGATTCGAATATGAAAATGGCAAAAAAACGGATTCTTTAATTATACCTGTAGGTCGGCCTGTTGTATTAAAAATGATTTCGCCTGATGTAATACACAGTTTGTATATTCCTGCTTTTAGAATAAAAAGAGATATTGTACCCGGAAGAATTGTTGAAATGTGGTTTGAAGCCAATAAGGAAGGATCGTACGACCTTTTTTGTGCAGAATATTGTGGATTGCAACATTCGTTTATGACAACATCAGTAAATGTATTATCACAAGACAAATATGATAACTGGTATATTGATACAACAGAAATTATTCAGATAATGGTAACACCCGGAGCTGCTGGTTTAAAACTAATAAAAGATAATGGATGCATTGCTTGTCATTCACTAGATGGATCAAAGCTGGTTGGGCCATCATACAAAAACATATTTGGACATGAAGTTGAAGTAAGTACAAATGGAATTAACAGAGCATTATTGGTTGATGCAGAATATATTAAAAATTCAATTTATAACCCGGATGATGATATCGTTAAAGGATTTCGTAAAGGATTAATGAGATCGTATAAAAACGAACTTACAGATAAGGACATAGAGCAAATAACAATTTATATAAAAACATTATCGGATAAAAAGGAATAATTTATAAAACAACGATTCTACAATTAAAATAAGCATTACAATTATCATGAAAGCATTTATCAAAATAAAAGCTTTTTTATAATTAAATAAACCTAAGCTATTAAAAATTATTCGATAAAAGGTAATGATTAACCCTGCATTTATTGCAATTACAGCCCAAATTAGTGGTTTCGACTGGATAATTCCGAAATATGGTAACAACAAAGATGTTAATGATGTTGAGATAATCCATACAAATACGATTCGTTTTACTTGCTCGCTTGAAAAAAATTGATATAAAGAACCTAAACTGGCCTTTTTATAATCGTCAGTATAGTGTATCTGTAAAAGCCAAAAGTGTGGAACCTGCCACATATAAATAAAAAACCAAATAAATATAATATTAAAATTTAGTAAACTTTCTCCGGTGGCACTCCATCCTATAAGTAATGGGGTAACACCGGTTAATGATCCCGGAACAACTGCAAAAGCAGTTTTCTTTTTTAAGTAAGTATAAAAACCATTGTACCAAAGCAGATTTAAAAAACCTAATAAAAAAGGTGTAATACCAAGTTTTATAAAAAGTACGAAAGATCCAAGTAAACATAATATAACTGCAATTATAAGCCCGGTGGATGCTGAAATTTTTCCTGATGGAATAGGCCTGTTTTTGGTTCTTGACATTAATGCATCTGTAATCCTTTCTTGATATTGGTTTAAAGCTGAAGCTCCACCAGCTAGTAAAAATACACCAATACATACATAAAGGATGTTAATATCGAATGACGATTTAGCAATAATATACCCTGTAGCTGTAGAAAAAGTAACAGCTAAAGAAACTCCCAAACGCATAAGTTTTGGGAGTGATTGAAAAATATGAATTAGTATATCCTTTTTCAAAAAATTAAACTTTATTTCTTACAGATCGATTTCTACTTATTATTAAACCTAAAAATACTAAAACAGCTATAAACAAAATAATTGTTCCAGCTACTCTTGTTATGCTTAAAGTATAAATTTGTCCTTGAGGATCATA
>MENE01000008.1:0-1084 GCA_001769005.1 Bacteroidetes bacterium GWA2_31_9b
CAAATGGCTTCAGTGGCAGCATTAAATTCCGATAGTTCTTGTATTACCGACATGGTTTCTGCATTTAAACGTCGACGAAATTTAGTTATTGATTTGGTAAAAGATATTAAAGGTCTTAAGTATAATATTCCCGATGGTGCATTTTATTTATTTCCAAAAGTGGACTACTATTTTGGAAAATCCGATGGCAATACAACTATAAAAACCTCAAACGAATTGTGTTTATATTTGCTCGATAAAGCTCATGTTGCTATAGTATCTGGAGATGCTTTTGGATCTCCAGATTATGTTAGGTTTTCTTATGCTGCTTCAGATGAGAAATTAGTTGAAGCATTAAAGCGAATAAAAAAAGCATTGGACGAATTAAAATAATAATAAAACATCCGGGGTAACCCGGATGTTCTGTTTTCTATAACTTTTCTTTTTAACTCAATCAATATATTTACTGATTGTCGCCATAAGTTCTTTAAGATTGATAGGTTTTGAAATATAATCATCACATCCTGCTTTAAAGCTCTTTTCTTTTTCGTTTGACATATTAAATGCAGTTTGAACAATTATAGGAACTTTAAAATCAATTTCTTTAATTTCTTGTGTAGCCTCAATTCCATCCATTAAAGGCATTCGAATATCCATTAAAATAACATCAATTCCGGGAGTTGATTTAAAAATTTTTACAGCTTCTTTTCCATTTTCAGCCCGAATAAGAGTTGCTTTAGTTTTTGCAAGAGCCCTTTCAAGCACCATGAAATTTGCTTCATCATCTTCGGCAACAAGAATAACTTTTCCCTCCCAATCGAAAGTTTCTTTTGATTTTTCATATGTTTTTTCAAAAGCAACTTTAAAACCAATAATAAGTATGTCGTCAAGTTGTTTGAATTCTCCTCGCCAGCTTTCAAATTTATCTTCGATAATTTGTTTTTGTTCTTGAAGGGGTTTTAAATGATTTTCTAATAATAGATTTTTAAAATTTGTTGGTAAAAACTTTCGTCCATCTTTCCCTCCAAACTGGTCAGTATATCCATCAGAGAAAATATATATCAAATCGTCGGGTTCGAGATTAATTTCGTGGTTAGTAAATGAT
>MENE01000008.1:1170-11306 GCA_001769005.1 Bacteroidetes bacterium GWA2_31_9b
CTAATAACGTGAGTTCTAAGCTCATTTAATATCTCATTCGCACGAATTTTAGGATCTTTATTAATTATTTCGTTTAAAAAAGTTATTCCAAGCATGCTCATCAGAGCTCCCGGAACACCATGCCCTGTACAATCGGCTGCAGCAATACATATACGGTTTTCAACCTGTTTTATCCAGTAAAAATCACCACTAACAATGTCGCGGGGTTTATAAAAAATAAAATGTTCTGCTAAAAGATGTTGAATAAAACGATTAGGAGGCAATACAGCAGATTGTATTCGTTTAGCATATATGATACTATCCGTAATTTTTTGCTTTTGTTTTTGAACCAAATCGTGTTGTATTTTCATTCTATGCTTTTGATCTGCAATTTTATCACCCTGTTTCATAATAAATTGCAAATCCATCTCCATTATTTCTTTTTGTTTTTGAATGTCAGATTTCTCAATTGCTAATTGATCACGCTCTTGTTGTATTTTTGTGCGTTGTTTTGTAATTATATCGCCTTGTTTAACATAAAAATCTACATCCCGTTCAAGCTCATTTATACGTTTTTTATAATTCTCAAATTCGTGTTTTAAAGTATCATCTTCTATTTGCTTTGAGTTTTGTTGTTCAATTTCCTGAATAATTAAAATTAATTCTTTTGAAAGGTCATTTGTTTGTGCAATAAAATTAAATGATTCAACTCGAATTGTTTCGATCATTTGTTTATCTATATTTTCATCAATTAAAAAGATGAAAGAAAATATTTTTCCTTCTTTTTTTAACATTTGAGCAAGTTCAAGTCCTTTTAATTCAGGTAAGTCGTTATCTAATATTACTATAGTGTTAGAAGTATTTTTATCTCTTAAAAAAAGATATGCTTTTTTCCCATTTAAAAATACATTGAAATTATAGTTTTTAGGAATAAAATATTTCTTTATTTCGTTTATTAGGCTCGAATTCTTAATTGCTATAACAAGATCAAATTTTTTTGATAACATATTGATTTATAATTTTAATAATAACAAAATACTATAAAAATCAGAGAAAATCATTTTCAGAATGATAGAAAAATTGAAAAATGAAAATAGCTTAAAAAAAGCTCTTTAAAAAAGAGCTTTTATAATTCTTCGTATTCAATGTATTTGAAAGGAATACCAATAATTGATTCAAAGTATTGACCCGATTCGAGAACATCTAAGTCGCCTTCTTCATAAAACCAGTTAACTATTACGTTATTATTATTAGGATTGCCTTCAATTATACGTAACATTTCAAGAATAAATTTAGATGAACTGGTATTAAAATATTCGAGTTTAATATCTATACGAATTTCACTTGCAGTAAATTCTCTAGTCCAATCGAGAATTGGTTTAAAAAATTTCGCAGCATCCTCCGGAATAGATCGTCCCTCAATTTTTAATACGCCATTAGTACTTAATGCTATAGATGGGGTTTTTTCGGTTTCTTTAATTATTAAATCTTTCATAAGAGAATTATTGCTTTACTTGCTTTATAAGTTTTGCTAAAAAGTAAAAAATCATACTAATTTACAATTTATTTATAAATATAAACAAAAAAGATTGACCTATTGTTAATTTTTATACATAATTAATCAAAATCTTTAAAGTAAAAAAAACAAATAATGACTATTTTTGTTTTTTCAATCAAAAAATTGATTTCAATGGTATCAAATAAAAATGAATTATCCTTTATTAGTAAAATTATACTTTCTGTTTTTATTATTCTTAGTTTGTTCCTTCTTGTTCTTCTTTATAGAAGTTATAATCGGATTTATAGGCCAAATGTAATATTGAAAGGAGCTGAAACTGCTTATATTTATATTCCTACTGGTTCTACTTTGGAAGATGTTATAAATATTCTTTATGAAAATAATTACATAATTAATAGAAATTCATTTGAGTGGTTGGCCGAAAAGAAAAACTACAGAATTCATGTATTTCCCGGTAGATATAAAATTTCTAACAATATGAGTAATAATAAATTATTGGATTTATTGCGCTCTGGAAAACAAGAGCCTGTAAAACTTGTTTTTAATAACATTCGAACAAAAGAACAACTAGCCGGTAAAATATCGAAGCAAATTGAGGCTGATTCTGTTTCTATTATGCGACTTTTAAATGATCCCATTTTTACAGAGAAGTATGATTTAACAACAAAAACAATTAGCAGTATTTTTATTCCAAATACTTATGAATTCTGGTGGAATACATCTGCCGAAAAGTTTATTGAAAAAATGCATAGAGAGTACGAAACTTTTTGGAACGAAAACCGATTGTCGAAAGCTAAAACGCTGAATTTAACAAAGGAAGATGTAATTACGATTGCTTCAATTGTTGATGAAGAAACCATCAAGAATGATGAAATGGATGATATTGCAGGAGTTTATATTAATCGCTTACGAAAACGTATGCCTTTACAGGCCGATCCAACAATTAAGTTTGCAATTGGCGATTTTACAGTAAAAAGAATTCTAAAAGTACATCTTGAAACCGATTCGCCATATAACACTTATAAGTTTTATGGTTTACCTCCCGGACCAATTTCAATTCCTTCAATTGATGCTATTGATGCTGTATTAAATTACGATCAACATGATTATCTTTATTTTTGTGCAAAAGCCGATTTTTCGGGTTACCACAGTTTTGCCAAAACTTTAGAACAGCACAATATAAATGCAAGAGCTTACCAACGGGCATTGAATAAAGAGAGAATTTATAAATAAAAAAAGTGGAGAATTTCTCCACTTTTTTTTATTCTAACTTAAATTCAATAGGTATAGTAAAACTAACATTTACATTTTTCCCTCTTTGTTTCCCAGGTTCCCATTTGGGAGATGCATAAATTATTCGTAATGCTTCCTGGTCGAGTGATGGGTGAACACCTCTGGCAATTTTAGCATCTTTTATATATCCATTTTCTGAAACTACGTATGAAACAAATACACGACCAGATATTTTTTTATCTTTAGCTTCTTGAGGATATGTTGTATTTTCAGTTATAAATTTTTGAAATTTTTTATTTGATTCTTCTTGCGATTTGGCTCCATTAAATAGTGGCATTTGTTCAACAACCATAAATACTACATCTATTGGTTCAGGTATTTCAGGCGCTTGTTCAATTGCATCAGGAACATCTACTATATCAGGAATTTCTATTGTTTCTGGTGTGTCAATTTTTTCTATAAAAGATAAAACCAGAGCTGATTCAGCTATTTTAGTAGAATTATTTTTAATAATTAAATGATATACACCAGTTTTACCATTAATAAATTCAGCTTTGATAATTTGTTTTGTTATTTCAACTTTAGATGGTACTAAGTTTTTATCTGATTTATCTCTGTATAATCCAAAATCAAATTGATTCGTTTCATTTTGATAAATAACAAATGCATATTTTGTGTTTTTACTCAAAACTACAGAATATCTTGCTACACTATTGGGTTCTAGTTTAAAACTAAAATCTTTCAGATAAGTACTTTCAATAGAACTATTGAGTATATCGACAATGGATTTATTATCCTGAGCAAAAAGCTGTATTTGAATGCTAAATATGAATAGGCTTAGTATTAAAATTATTTTTTTCATGTTTTTTAGATTTAATTGATTAATAATTTGCTTCCATCTCCGGCGATCTGGCAGTTGATTGTTGATTGAATTTTATCTAGAATATCATCAATTTCGGGATTTGTAAACGAAGCTGAAAAATGCACTTTTTTTAATTCAACATTTTCAATATGAACAGGTATTTCAAAGTATTCTGTTAATGCTATAGCAACTTCGTTTAATGGCGTATTTTCGAACTTAAGTTCTCCAGTATGCCAGTATAAATAGTTGGTGTTGTTTTCTGTTTCAACAGCAATAAAATCAAGCTCATTATATAATGTCGCCTTTTCGTCTTTATATAAAGTCAGACTAGTAGATTTTGGGAGTTTGGTGTTATAAAAATCAATTTCTCCTTCACTTACTGTTGCAATAACATGACTTTCCGAAGATTTTATATAAAATGCCCCGTTTTTTATTGTAGAAATTGTTTGTCCGGTAATTACAGAATAGTTCGATTTATTCGTGTTGCTAACTTCAATGTAAGCTTCGCCCTGTAAATAAATTTTCTTCCCAACTTTACCATTCATTGGAATGCGAATGCTGCTTTCGGAATTTAACCAAACAACCAAATTGTCATCAACATTAAGTTTAATTTTTTCACCTTTTTCTACAATTACCTCAGCAAATTTTTCTTCTTCGGTTTCTCTGTTAATATATAGAATAGCGACAATTAATATGCTTGTTAATATGGCAGTATATAATGGTTTTAAAATTGGTTTCCAGTTAAAAGAAGATACTAAGTTTTCAAATTCAGGTTTCTCAGTAAGATTGAGTGCTTTATTAAATCGCTCATAAGCATTTATAGCGTCTATTTCGCTTGGGTTAAAATCGAGCTCGATGTAATTCAGATTGTGATCTGCCAAAATATCGTCAACAGGATTTATTTTGGTTTCTCTTATCGAATGGAATATGTTAAATATCTTTTTCATTTCAATAGGTTAACGTTTCTAAAATTAGTTCCCCCTAATTACAACAAATGTTTATATGGATAAAGAAGCTCATGAAGCTTTTTATATGCATTACCCAGCTGATTTTCAACTGTTTTTCGTGATATTTTTAAATACACAGCTATTTCATCCTGAGTTAATCCTTCTTGTTTCGCTAGACGGAAAATTTCTTTTGATTTTTCAGGCAACTTATCAATTGCTGTTTCAAGAATTGCTTTTACACGTAATTTATCTTCCTGCTTATTATCATCGCCAGTATTTTCAAGATATATTTCCGGTTGAACTTCGTACTTTTTACGAATGTTCTCTTTTCTTAGTTCGTCAATAATCTGATTTCGGGTATAGGTGAATAAAAGCTTTCCTGCTTCTTCATCAGAAGTGATAAGTGAAGTGTTTTTCCAGATTTTTATAAATGTTTGTTGAACAGAATCTTCGGCTAAAGCTCTGTTTTTGCAGAAGTTAAAAGCATATCGAAAAAGGGGCTTGTAATATTTTATAAAAAGTGAATCGAAAGCTTGTTTATTGCCATCTTTAATCTTTTTCGATAAAGAGCAATCTGATGTTTCCTGCATTTATTGACTATATTTTTTCTTTAAACGTTTGTCAAAAATGAATCCCCTAAACTATTAAAAATCTAATTAAAAGTTAATCCAACTTTTGAGTAAATCTCCATTAAAATTTTTTCTTCGTTTTCCCAGCAAAGCTCCACAGCAGCTTTTTTAGCATTTTCTTTCCATTTTTGATAACGATTTTTAAGCTCGAAAATTTCGTTAATTTTTTTTGCCAGCATCTGAGGATCTTTGTGTTCGTAAACGGTTCCGATATCATATTTTCTGACAATTTTCTGCATCTCTGGAAAAGGCGAAACAAGTACAGGTACTTGAACCTGGATATAGTCGAAAAGCTTATTTGGAAGAGCATAGTAATAGTTTAAACCCATATATTCTTCTAAAGCAATTCCAAGATCAGCCTTTTTTGTTTCTTCGAAAAGATGTTCAAAGGGTATTCTACCCAATAATTCAATTTTACTTTCCAATCCTTTTTGAGCAATCCGTTCTTTTAATTCGTTTGTGATATCACCAGCACCAATAATTCTGAAAACAGCATTATCGATAAATTCCATAGCATCTATCATTTGCTCTAAGCCCCGGCCAAGATTTACAGAACCCTGATAAAGTATTACCCGTTTGGTATCTGGTTTCAATTGATCGACAATAGTATTTCCAATAAAATATGGCACATTTCTAACAATTTTCATGTTTATGCCATATTTATTGTTATAAGTTTCGGCTATGGAACTGGAAACGGTATATGAATTTTTAACTTTGGGTAATATAAACTGTTCTATTATTAACCAAACTTTTTTTGGAAATTTTCGGTTAACCAATTCAGGTGCTTCAGTAAAATATTCGTGACTATCGTAAACCAGTTTTTTTCGCTTTATAAAGCTTGCCAAAAATGCACCGGGTAGCGTATCCAAATCGTTCGCAACTACAATATCGAATCGATGAAAGAAAAGAAAAATAAACAATCGGAAATTATATTCTTTATAAAATAGAAAACCTTTTTTAAATAATAATTTAAATCGAATTGTTTTGTATTTACGCTCGGTTAAAGGTGTTTCGTCGTATTTAATTCTACCAATTAATGTAACCTTAGCACCTGATTTTAGTAGTGTACTTGCAATTTTATGTACTCTATTATCAGTTAATAAATCGTTGGTAACTGCAAGATAAATCTGTTTTGTTTTTTTCATTTAAATATTCTAATTTAAAGATTGTTAAATATTAGCTTTCCAATCCTTATCTTTGGACAATAAAAATACTAAGTTATGATTGATATCAAAGAAAATTTCTCTTTAAAAAAATTCAATACATTTGGTTTTGATATTCAATGTCGATATTTCTCTACTTTTTCAAATGAAACAGAATTAAAAGAAATTCTTTTATTACAAAAAAAATTGAATATTCCATTAATGGTTATAGGTGGTGGGAGTAATTTACTTTTTAAAAATGATTTTAATGGATTCGTTATTCAACCCACAAATAAAAATATTGAAATAAAGAATGAAACGAATGAATATGTTGAGCTTCGTGTTGGTGCAGGTGAAAATTGGGACGAGTTTGTTGAGTACTGTGTGAATAATAATTGGGGTGGAATAGAGAACCTATCGTTAATTCCCGGATTTGTTGGTACTTGCCCGATACAAAATATTGGAGCGTATGGAGTTGAAGTTAAAGATGTAATTTTATTGGTTGAAACTTTCGACATTGAAACTTTTTCGACACATTCATTTACTAATGCTGATTGTCATTTTGGTTATCGTGACAGTATTTTTAAGCATGATCTAAAAGGAAAACACATTATTACACATGTAAGTTTTAAATTGAATAAAAAAGTAGATTTTATACTTGATTATGGACATCTAAAGACTGAGCTATTAAAATACAAAATCATTGATTTAAAAAATATTAGGCAAGCAGTTATTGATATACGCAATTCGAAACTTCCAAAACCAGAAGATACAGGTAATGCGGGTAGTTTTTTTAAGAATCCGGTTGTAAAGAATGAATTAGCTGAACAATTGAAGCAGCAATATCCAGATATTCCTATTTATGTTCAGAATGCAAAAGAATCTAAAATTCCAGCCGGTTGGTTAATAGAAAAAGCAGGATGGAAAGGTAGAAATATTGGAAATGCAGGCGTACACAGCAAACAAGCTCTGGTTTTAATTAATCTCGGTAATGCTACCGGAGCCGAAGTTCTTCATTTGGCAAAAGAAATTCAAAATTCGGTTAAAAACCAATTTGGAATTGAATTGGAAATGGAAGTAAACGTTGTTTAGGAATCAGAATTCTGAATCCTGGTTTTATACCTTATACTTTTTACCTATTACCCTATTCTTTGTATGAGTTAAACCGAACAACTTCATTAAGTTGTTTTCTTCTTTTTTCTCTTGTTTCTGATGCAGGATAACCTACTGTGATTATTAGCAAAGCACGCTTCGATTTAGGAATATTAAGCAACTTCTTTACTTTCGATTCATCGAACCAGCCAATCATGCAGGTTCCTAGTCCTTCAGCAGCAGCCTGTAAACAAATATTCTCGGCGGCTATACCAATATCAATCAACGGAAAATGCTTATTTTTTATAAAACTTCCTGCTCCTGATGTAAAATTTGCTTTTTCTTCAACAATTACAATATGCACAGGAGCTTGTTTTGTGAAATGATTCATTCCTAATACTTTGCTTGAAGTGCAATCGGCAATTTCATTTTTAAGTTCCGGATTATCAACCACAATAAATGTCCAAGGTTGGGCATTACAAGCAGAAGGAGCAAGATGTGCAGCTTGAAGTATTCTGTTTAATTTGTCTTGTTCTATTGGTGTTGTTAGATAAGCTCGATCGCTTTGTCTTTGTTGTATTATATCAAAAAATTCAATTCCATTTACCATCTTCTTAGTCGTTTTTTGTGATTTCTGCTAATTCATCCGATTCGAAATATATCTTGTTTGTTGGCATATTTGCAATTTCAATCATCGATTTTGCAACAGAAACAGCATGTATTCCTCTATATTTTTTCAATTTACCTATAAATATAAAATTAAAAATACTCATAAAAACTCTTCCAATGATTTCTCCCAATCGAAACTCTTTTCTTTGTCCTAAAAGTATTGATGGACGTACGAAAGCCGTTTTTGTAAAATCAAACTCCAGTATATGAGTTTCCATCAAACCTTTGGTTCTTAAGTAATTATTAGAACTTGTTGAATTTGCACCAATTGAAGAAATTGCAATAAAATTGTCCACTTTGTTTGTGGAACATATTTTGGCAATCTCAACAGGTAAATCATGGTCAATTTTAAAAAACTTTTCTTTTGATCCTGCTTTTTTTATTGTTGTTCCCAGACAGCAAAATGCATCATGACCTTTAAATTCGTGTACATATTCTGATAATTTGTCGAAGTCAACTAGTATTTCCACAATATTGTTGGTAGAATAATTTTGTTTCTTACGATTAAAAACGATTATCTTTTCGTAGATTGGATTCTTTGATAGTTCATCAACTAAAAAACTACCAACTAGTCCGGTTGCACCAAAAACCAATGCTGTTTTTTGCATAAAACCTCCATTTTACGTGCAAGGTAATACAATTTTAAATGAAACAAAATAAGAAAATTAGATTTTTAGCTGCAACCGCAAGAGGAACAAATATCTGGCCTGTTATCGATTTTACGTCTGCATATCACTTCCTCATGCTTAGCGCATGATAATCCAAGCTTCGCCATATTTTTATTCTTGCCAACGGAAGTTTGAGGAAATTTTTTATTTCTGAAAAAGATATTAAAACCTAATCCAATAAAGGCGATTGCTAATATTACAATTACTAAAAGTGCAAGTTTGATAAACATTAATCAAGTATTATTGTTATTAAAATCGTGAACAAAGTTAGCTTATTTTTAATAAATCTAACTATATGTATGTTTACATTTTTATTGTTTTTGGTTAATAAATTGCATAATTTGAGAAATAATTCTGATTTGATATGAGTACACAATCTTTAGAAAAAAAAGAAATTAAAAGCATTTCTGCTTTTAATAAAACAGAAGTTTTACATGATTTTAAAATTGCAAATCTCAGTCGACAAATTAGCTTGTTGGGTAGAAAAGAAGTGTTAACAGGTAAAGCAAAATTTGGAATTTTTGGTGATGGAAAAGAGGTTGCACAGATTGCATTGGCTAAAACATTTAAAGAAGGAGATTGGCGTTCAGGATATTATCGTGATCAAACCTTTATGATGGCTTCTGGATTATTTACAGCAGAAGAGTTTTTTGCTCAACTTTATGGTCAGACTGATATTAGTTTAAATCCAGGGAATGGTGGACGATCATTTAACAATCACTTTGCTACACGAAGTTTAAATGCTGATGGATCGTGGAAAGACCTTACAAAACAAAAAAACTCATCATCTGATATATCACCTACTGCCGGACAAATGGCTCGTTGGGTTGGTTTGGCTTATGCTTCTAAATTATTCAGAAACAATAAAGAGTTGCATCAGTTTAATACTTTGTCGTCAAAAGGTAACGAGGTAGCTTTTGGAACTATTGGAGATGCGAGTACTTCCGAAGGACAATTTTGGGAAGCAATTAATGCTGTGGGTGTTTTGCAGATACCTGCTGTTATTGCTGTGTGGGACGATGGATATGGAATATCTGTACCAAAAAAATATCAAACAACAAAAGAAAGCATTTCTGATTTATTAAAAGGATTCGAAAGAACAAAAGATAAAGCAGGAATAGTTATTTTTAAAGGTAAAGGATGGGATTACCCAGAATTGATAAAACTTTTTAAAGATGGAGTTGAAATTGCCCGTAAAGAACACGTACCTGTTGTTTTTCACATTGAAGAAATGACACAACCGCAAGGTCACTCCACTTCGGGATCGCACGAGCGATATAAATCGGATGAACGTATGAAGTTTGAAACCGAGTTTGATGCTATTGCAAAAATGCGAAAATGGATTCTGAGCGAGAAGATTGCTTCTGAAAGTGAGTTGAAAAGCATTGAAGAACAG
>MENE01000009.1 GCA_001769005.1 Bacteroidetes bacterium GWA2_31_9b
AAGGAAGCACATGTTTTGTTCGAATCATCAAGAAAAGAAGGCAAAATATTAGGATTTACAGAGAATTACATAAAAGTTGAAACATCTTACAACAAAGAATTGATTGGGCAAATAAAGCATATAAAATTGAACTCCATTGCAATTAGCGGAAACATGGAAATTTCTTTTCTTTAACATCATTTTTAAATTATTAAACAATAATCGTTTATTACCTTAGCAAAAAAATTATAAAAATGAATCTGGAACACATCTGTATCGAAGTTTGTAACTTATCAAAAGAAGTTGGGTTATTTATTAGAACTGAACGATTATCAAATATAAATATTCAAGTCGAAGTAAAAGGTCTTCACGATTTTGTAACCCATGTTGATAAAACATCGGAACAAAAAATTGTAGATAAATTAAGTAAAATATTACCTGAAGCAGGCTTTATTGCTGAAGAAAATACTTCAACAAAAAAAGGAGATAAGTACAATTGGATTATTGATCCTTTGGATGGAACTACAAATTTTATTCATGGGTTAACTCCTTATGCCATTAGCATTGCGCTTAAGGAAAATGATGAAATAATTCTGGGTGTAGTATATGAAATTGGACTTGATGAGTATTTTTATGCATGGAAAAACGGTGGTGCATACTTAAATGGAAATAAAATTCAAGTTTCAGATAAAAAAGAAATTAAAAACTCGTTAGTAGCAACTGGTTTCCCATACTACGATTATAAAAGAATAAAACCATTTCTTGAAACACTTGAGTATTTTATGGTTAATTCACATGGTGTTCGTAGGTTGGGTTCTGCAGCCACAGATCTTGTTTATGTTGCATGTGGTCGTTTTGAAGCATTTTACGAATATGGATTAAGCCCCTGGGATGTTGCTGCAGGAGCATTTATTGTTCAGGAAGCAGGTGGTAAAGTTTCTGATTTTATAGGAGAAAAAAATTATATATTTGGAAAAGAAATAATTGCTTGTAATAATTTAGTGTTCGATGATTTTCTAATATCAATAAAACAAATAATGAATAATTAAAAACATGAAAAGGGTTGAGTATTTTCTTTTTCAGTTACTTAGCTGGTTATTAAGCCGTTTACCAAATTTCATTTTATACACAATAGCCGATATTGTGTTCATATTTTTTTATTATATTGTTGGATATAGAAAAAATGTAGTTTTTAAAAATCTTAGAAACTCGTTTCCTGAAAAATCAGACAAAGAAATAAAGCAAATTGCAATTAAGTTTTATCACCACTTAAGCGACATTTTTATTGAAAATATAGCTTTAATAAAAATGAAGCCCGAAAGGGTTGAAAAAATGGTCGATTATGAATCGTGTGAGAACATAATTACAGACCAATATAACAAAAACAAACACGTAATTATTGTAACTGCACATTACAACAATTGGGAGTTTTATTTAACTCTTCCTATTCTTAGTCAGCACAAAGTTCTTGGAATTTATAAGCCCCTTAACGATTCGTTTTACGACAAGCAATTTTTTAAAATGCGCCAAAAATTTGGTGCTTTCCCAATAACTATGAGTGATGCATTCAGAACAGTTTTGCAGTTATTCAAAGACAAAGAATTAATGCTTGTAGGATTAATTGCTGACCAAAGACCTCCAAAAGAAAGTAGTAATTATTGGACTAATTTTCTTAATCAGGAAACGGCCATATTTTTAGGACCAGAAAAAATTGCAAAAAAAATTAATGCTACTTTGATATTTACCTATTTAGAGAAAGTAAAACGTGGTAAATATAAAATGATTTGTTCTTCACAACTTGATGATTTATCGAAATATAGTGAGTACGAAATAACTGAATTATATGTACGTTTTGTAGAAAAGTTAATTATTGAAAAACCTGAATATTGGCTCTGGTCGCACAATAGATGGAAGCGAAAACGAAAGAAATAATTTAAAACAGTAATAATGGCAAAAACAGCAATTGTAATTTTAAACTGGAATGGGAAAAAATTTCTATCCCAATTTTTGCCTATTTTAATAAATAACACAAAAAATACCGATTCTGAAATAATTATTGCAGATAATGATTCAAAAGATGATTCAATTGAATACTTAAATTCTAACTATCCTGAAATAAAACAGATAATACTTGATAAAAATTATGGTTTTACCGGAGGGTATAACCGTGCATTGGCTCAGATTGATTCAGAATATTTTGTATTATTAAACTCAGATGTTGAAGTTACCGAAAACTGGTTGACTCCACTTATCAATTTGCTCGATTCAGATAAAACAATTGCTGCTGTAATGCCCAAAATTCTTTCTCTAGCTAATCGTAATCAATTTGAATATGCCGGAGCCGCAGGTGGGTTTATTGATAAATATGGTTATCCTTTTTGCAGAGGTAGAATTCTAGGTACTGTTGAAAATGATTTTGGTCAATACAATCAGGAAACTGATATATTCTGGGCTACAGGTGCATGTATGGTAATACGATCAGAGTTATTTAAAAATTATGGTGGTTTCGATGATGATTTCTTTGCACACATGGAAGAGATTGACCTTTGCTGGCGACTAAAAAACAGTGGGTATAGAATAGTTTATTGTCCAAATTCTACAGTATATCATGTTGGCGGAGGCACTTTACCTAATAATAATCCATTTAAACTTTATCTGAATTATAGAAATAATCTCTTTTTATTATTTAAAAATCTTCCAAAAAAAGGATTCTATCGGATTTTATTTACCCGTATGATTCTTGATGGAATATCGGCCCTATTATTTTTATTAAAATTATCATTCCCAAGTTTTAGTGCCGTTTTAAAAGCACATTTTCATTTTTACAAATCGCATAGCACTTTAAAAGTTAAACGAAAAATAATTCAGAGTAACTCAATAAAATCAGGTCATACTGAGATTCTAAAAAGAAGTATTGTTTTCGAATATTTTGTAAGAAAGAAAAAGATTTTTTCAGATTTAATCTTTATTGAAATTATGGATTGATTCGTTTTATTTATAAATATTCGACAATACGTTCCAATTGTATTCCTCTTGACCCTTTAACTAAAATATGTGAATCAACAATCCTATTATTTTCTAGCCAAATTTTTAAATTATTTACATCCTTAAAACGAATAAAGTTTTCTGTTTCATTTAAATTTGCATAAATATTTCCAACCAGAATAACCTTACTAAATTCAGCTTTATTAATTAAATCAATTACTTTTTTGTGTTCTTCCACTGCATCATTACCTAACTCAAGCATATCCCCAAGAATCACGCATTTATTTTCAACATTTAGTTGAATAAAATTTATAAGAGATGCTTCAATACTTGATGGATTAGCATTATAAGCATCAAGATATATTGTATTTAAATTACTTTTAATTAACTGTGAACGGTTATTCGAAGGAGTATAATTCTCTATTGCTTCCTTAATTTTTAATGGATCAACATCAAAATAATATCCTATACTAACTGCTGCTAAAATATTTTCAAAGTTATAATTACCAATTAGTTTTGAATTTATATTTAACTCACTACTTGCAATTTGAATTTTCACAAATAAAAACGGATTTGAACTAATAATTGATCCACAAACATCTGAATTAATTCCATTTCCAAATGCTATTTTAGAAATATTTACATCACTATTTATTTGTGAAAGAATTTTATTTTCTGTATTGTAAAAAATTGTCCCATTTGAGTTTTCAAGAAAATCGTATAATTCTTTTTTTGTTTTAATAATATTTTCAAACGATCCAAAACCTTCAAGATGAGCTTTTCCAATATTTGTAATAATACCAAAATCGGGTTCGGCAATTTCACATAGATGTTTTATTTCCATTGGATGATTTGCCCCCATCTCAATAACTCCAAACTGTGTTTCAGAGTTCATTGACAATAATGTTAACGGAACTCCAATATGATTATTCAAATTTCCTTTGGTATAAACAAGATTAAATTTATTTAAAAGAACATGTGAAATGAGTTCTTTTGTTGTAGTTTTTCCATTAGTTCCAGTAATAGCCAATATTGGAATTCTCAGCTTTTTTCTATGATATTTAGCTAATTCTGTTAATGTTTCTAAAGTATCATTTACCAATATGCAATTTGAATTCAAAGCAAAAATTGGATTATCAACAATAGCATATGCACAGCCATTCTCTAATGCATTCTTCGTAAACATATTCCCATCAAAGCTTTCTCCTTTAAGAGCAAAAAACAAACTATTTTTTTCGGGTTTTCTGCTATCAGTAGAAATTACAGGGTATTTTAAAAACAATTTATAGATTTCTTCAATCTTCATAGTATTTACACTAAATAAAAAACCTCATAAAGTATGAGGTTTTTTTAATTTTTTATTATTTAATATTAATTTTTCCCTCCGGGGCTACTAATTTCAGTCATTGCACATCGGAAACCAATATCATCACGAGCATCTTCCTGATCAAGGTATCGACGAGTTGCTGGATTTAACCAATATACTCTATCTCTCCACGATCCACCTTTGTATATTCTAACTCTATCAGTAACCATTGACGACCAGTCACCTTCTTCTTTCGAATACATTTCGCCAGTAGAAGCAATTCCTCTAGCAGATTCCTGATTTTCAAAATCTAAACGTGATGATAAATCACCATCAAGATAGTTTCTGTAATCAGCTTTTTGATAATTATATCTGTTTGCAGCTTCTTCTTCAGATACTTCTCTTTTCTTTAAACGACCTAAACTATCTTTAGCCATAATACTTCCATCCTCGTTTGTTTCAAGAGTTTCAAAAATATTACCACGGAAAGGTCTAAAATCATTAATATCTTCTGAAGACAATGGACGATAAACATCAGCAACCCATTCGTTAACATTACCAGCCATGCAATATAAACCATAATCATTTGGCCAATATGAAGTAACAGGAACAGTAATAGAACCATTATCGTTTAAATCACCTGCAGTACCCATCATATCACCACGACCACGTTTGAAGTTGGCCATCATTACACCTCTGTCATTACCTAATGGATTTCTAACATTATGTCCATCCCAAGGATATAATCGGCGTTCATAAATACGTTCATCATAAGTATTACCTATTAATGCTACTGCTGCAAATTCCCATTCTGCTTCTGTTGGGAGTCTGTATTTAGGTAATAAAATTCCATCTTCTAATTTAACAATTCGACTTTCAACATTTGGATCTAACGATGCTTTATTTTCTTTAACTAATCCTGTATATTGTCCGGCAAGATATGCATCAGTGTTAAAATTCTCACGACCAACCTGACTAGGATCTAATTCTAAAATACCTTCTTCAATTAATCGCATTTCATTAACCCTATCGGTTCTCCAAATACAATAATCATTCGCTTGTAACCAATCTACACCTACAACAGGATATTGATTATAAGCTGGATGTCGGAAATAATATTCAACATAAGGTTCATTATAAGCTAAAGGACTTCTCCATACTAGAGTATCAGGTAATGCATTTTTATATACAGCAGGATAATCAACAAAAACTCTTCTTATCCAATGTAGATATTCTCTGTAATCCACATTACGAACTTCAGTCTGGTCAAGATAAAAAGAAGAAACAGTTACTCTTCTCGGAATTGAATTCCAATCGTACATAACATCTTGTTCAGTACGACCCATTGTATATGAACCTCCTTCAATCATTACTAATCCAGGTCCTGGTTGATTAAAATAATCAAATACTACTTCGAAACCTCCATTGTCCGGATCATTATATGTCCAGCCGGTAGTTGACGAATTACTAGTGTCAACCTTAGGACTTGATGAACCGCAACCGTAAACTGTAAGTATAACGGCGAAAACTAAAGAGAAAATGCTAAGCTTTACATTCATGGTTATATTATTTTTATTTCAAATATAATAATTTTTATATACGTAACGCAACTATAAGATACAAATATAACTAAATTTTAGGACATTTTATTGCCTTGTATTTTTTTCTTGTGTTTTTATACTTGAATTTATACAAAAAAGTTACTTCATGTGAACCAGAAATTATTCCGTTAAATCCATTTAAATAAAATGGAATATCATAACTATACGCAAATGTAGAATAATCGCCAATAATTCCAAGCATCAACACTGCACCGGTTAAATTAAATTGTGAATTTGTTTTTAACCAGATTCCTGTTGTTAATAAGTTTTTATTTAAATAAATCCCTAAATTATATTTTGATGATCCTCCTTGAAGTTGTACTAATATATTCGGGGATAATGTCATATCGGTTCTTCCCATACTATTAAAGAAAGGGATTTCCATTCCGCCATGGAGTGTATATTTTGTATTAATAACTCCCGGATCATCACTTCCCAATGATAATATTGGTTTAGTTAAATGATCAATAGATACTCCAACATAATAATCTTTAAACCAAGAAAGAAAACCTGCTGAAAAATCGAAATAATTTATCTGATTATCTATTAGTGTTTGATTATTTTGATCAATATCTAATGTATTTTCATCAATCATATCAGGTAAAACTAAATTTCCAGAATGAATACTTTTTATATTGTATCCGGCTTTAATACCGAAATTCATCGACCATAACCTTCTGAATTTGATATGATATGCATAAATTAAATTTATATTTAAATCATTTATTGCACCTTGAGCTTGCCTATCGTTCATAATTTGAAAACCCAAACCTCCGTTTAATCCTTCAAAATATTGATCGTATGATGCACTATATGTTGAATAATCGCCAAATGAACTTGGTAACTGGGCCCGATAATTTAATGAAACTCGTGACATATTTTCTGAACCTGCAAAAGCAGGATTTAGATATAATACATTCGCATAATATTGAGAGAACTCAACATCTTGTGAAAAGACATGTTGAACAACAAATAATAATATGATTAGTGAACTAAATCTTTTCATAAATACTTAAAAAAGACATAAATCTATTTTTTTCAAAATTACAATATTCAACAAAATTCAATCGTTTAATGTTAATTAATTATAAACAAACGATTCACACCTTCATATTATTTCTTTATATAAAGTTTTGTTTCTTTGTAAAAAATATTTTTTATGAGAATAAAGTTATTTATCATTTCATTCATTTTACTTTCTTTTATTTGTCGGGCTCAGGATAAATCTATTGAAAGAGTTATTCACTGGCAATTACCTCGAACAATTTCGAATTATATCAACATTGAAGACAAGAGTATTGATAAAAAAACATTTCTGTTTTTTGAAAAAGCGACTTATCCTGATGAAAAAACAAATCTCCCGTATTATTTTGAATTATTAAAAGTAAATTCTCCAAATACTCATGTTTCGATTACAGATATAAAAACAGAAAAATTAAATTCTGATGAATTGAAAATCGTATCAAATACAAAATTTAATGATAATATTGAATTCAAATATACTATTCAGTATCAACGAAAACAACCTTATATTTCATTAACAATTTTACCATTTATTAAAAATAAACAATCGAATCAGATAGAAAAAATTATATCGTTTAAAGTAATTCTGAGTTCTGAGAAAATTCCTGAACAATCAAATAAATATTATTCTACATTTTTTAATTCTGAATCTGTATTAAAAAATGGCAAATGGGTAAAAATTAAATTAAATAGTGATGGAATATATAAATTAACATACTCAGAATTAATAAGTATGGGATTTTCAAATCCTGAAAATATTAAAATTTTTGGAAATTCTGAAGGATTATTACCAATATCAAATTCAGAATCTTGCCAGGATGACTTAATTCAAAATGCAATTTACATTGATAAAGGAAGCGATGGTACTTTTAATTCGAATGATTATATTCTATTTCTTGGAAAAAGTCCACATCAATGGCAATATGATGAAGGTGAAAATTTTTATTCATTAATTAAACACATTTACTCAGATTACAATTATTACTTTTTAACAACTGATGGTGGATTAAATAATTATATTCAAAATATTGTTTCTCCTACAGGTTCAATCATAGAAAACGTTACTTCATTTACAGATTGCAAGCATTATGAATCTGATTTAATTAATTTAGTAAAATCGGGTCAGTTATGGCTAGGTGAGAATTTTGATATTACAACGAGTTATGATTTCAGTTTTAATTTTCCAAATTTAATAAAAACTAGTCCAATTTATTTGAAATCTGATATTGCTGCTCGTTCTGGGGTTCTATCTGCTTTTTCTATTAAATCTGGTTCAACTACCATATCAACACCCACTATTGCAGCCGTTAACTTAAGCTCATATACATCAACTTATGCAAATATAGTTAGTACATCGGGTAGTTTTACAAGCCAATCAGATCAGGTAAATATCAATATAACTTATAATAAACCATCTGCTTCATCTGAAGGTTGGCTCGATTATATTACTTTAAATGCACCTCGGCAGCTAAAAATGAGCGAAAACCAAATTATATTCAGATATTTCAATACAAGCGCATTACCGAAAATTATTCAATTTACTTTACAAAATGCAACAGCAGATACAAAAATATGGAATATTACTGATGTTAATCAGCCAACAAATCTTGAAATCTCAGCATTACAAACAGGTAGCTATATAACTTGTAAAGTATATGTACAACCTGGAATGAATGAATTTATTGCATTTAATACTGTAGAATATCTTTCTGCAACAATAGTTGGAAATATTGAAAATCAGAATTTACATGCTTTAGATCATTCTGATATGATAATAGTTACGCATCCTGATTTTATATCACAAGCAAACCAACTGGCCGACATCCATTCAACACAAGATAACCTGAGTGTTGTTGTTGTAACACCTGAGCAGATTTATAATGAATTTTCATCGGGAACTCCCGATGCAACTGCTATTCGAAATTTCGCACGCATGATTTACAATAGACCATCAGCTACTGATACTTTAAAATATTTACTTTTACTTGGCGATGGTTCTTATGATCATAAATCAATAAGTGCACAAAATACAAGTTATGTTTTTACTTATCAATCCATAAATTCGTTAAACCCTACTACATCATTTGTTACTGATGATTTCTTCGGGCTTCTCGATCCAACTGATAACATTGAAGAGGGAAATTCGGGTTTAGTTGATATTGGAATTGGGCGTTTACCTGTTCAATCATCAACAGAAGCTCAAGATATTATAAATAAAATTAATATCTATTCAAATCCATCGAATTATGGTAACTGGTTAAACTCTATTTGCTTTATTGGTGACGATGAAGATAACAATTTACATATGGAGGATGCCGACAGGTTAGCCACACGAGTTGATACAACATATCAACATTTTTATATTAACAAGATTTATCTTGATGCATTTCCACAAACATCATCGGCAATTGACGAAAGTTACCCGGAGGTAAATCAATTAATAAATGATGCAGTAAATAATGGGATTTTATTGTTTAACTATACAGGGCATGGAGGCGAAAGTGGACTGGCTCATGAACGGATTCTAACTATTGACAATATTAACTCGTGGAAAAACAAAACCAAGCTGGCAATTTTTATGACCGCAACTTGTGAATTCAGCAGGTTCGATGATCACAACCTGATTTCTGCCGGAGAATTAGTTTTATTAAATCCAAACGGAGGAGCTATAGCATTGTTTTCTACAACCAGATTGGTTTATTCTAGTCCCAATTATATTCTGAATAACAATTTCTTTAATTATGTTTTTGAAAAAGATTACAAAGGAAATTTCAGAGCTTTTGGTGATATCATCAGATTAGCTAAAAATACATCTGGAACCGGAAATAATAAAAGAAACTTTACTTTATTAGGAGATCCCGCTTTAAAAATTCCATTTCCCCAGTTTACAGTTATTACCGATTCAATAAATTCAAATAGTGTAACCGAATATACCGATACATTAAAGGCACTTCAAAAAGTAACAATTTCAGGACATATTACTGACGAAAACAATCTATTTATTTCAAATTACAATGGAATTATTTATCCTTTGGTTTTAGATAAGAAAAAAACAATTACAACACTTGGAAACGACGGTGACACACCTATGAATTTTACTTTACAAAATAATATTATTTATAAAGGAAAGGCAAGTGTTACTAATGGCAGATTTAAATATACTTTTATTGTTCCAAAAGACATCTCATACAGTTTTGGTAATGGAAAAATTAGTTATTTTTCTTCCGGATTAAATGACTTTGCCATGGGTTATTTTAACAAATTTATAATTGGAGGTTCGTCCGATTCATCATCTATTGATAATATTGGTCCTTCGATAAACTTATATATGAATGATGAAAATTTTATTTCAGGTGGTATTACAAATCAAAATCCCAAATTAT
>MENE01000010.1 GCA_001769005.1 Bacteroidetes bacterium GWA2_31_9b
TAATTTTTGTTTTATATTTGCACAATGAATTCAGAATTTCAAAATATTTTAGAAAAGGTTTCTGCTTTGTATATGAAATATGGTATAAAAAGCATCACTATGGATGATGTTGCCAGAGAGTTAGGAATATCTAAAAAGACTCTGTACCAATTTGTTGAAAACAAAAACGAACTTGTCGAGAAGGTGGTTGACTATGTTATTAATCTGAAAGAATGCGGCTTTAAAAAGATTGATGAAATAAAAATGAATGCAGTCGAAAAACTTATTGAAGTTAATATGCATATTATTGAGAGCATGAAAGATTATAATCCGGCAACAGAGTACGATCTTAAAAAGTACTATCCTGAAATTTATGCAAAAATGCATTCAGTGCGTCGCCAAAGAATGCATGATTCAATTTTAGCTAATATAAAAAAGGGGAAAGAAGAGGGATTATATAGAACAGAGCTTAAAGAAGAAATAATTGCACGAATGCAAGTTAGCCGTTTTATGAATATGCACGAAGACGAGTTTCTTACAAAAAACGATCTGCAAAGATCCGAATTTATACACGAACTTTTTATTTATCATATTCGCGGAATAGCAAACGAAAAAGGACTTGAAGTACTTGAAAAAACATTACAAAAAATAAATTTCAATAATTATATATAATCAACTATAAATTAAAACAGAATGAAACAAAAAATTTTAATTAAAACCCTTTTATTTATACTTATTCCTTATTTTGGAATATCGCAACAAGACAGCTCAATAAATCTTAGTGTTAGTCAGGCGTTGGATTATGCTCTACAAAATAATTCGACTATACAAAATGCCAAAATAGATGTAATAATTGCTGAAAAAAAAGTATGGGAAACAACAGCAATAGGATTACCTCAAATAGAAGCAACAGGATCGTACTATAACAACCTAAGCCTGGCAACACAATTAATTCCTGCTGAATTTTTTGGAGGTGAAC
The DNA here is from genome assembly GCA_001769005.1 of Bacteroidetes bacterium GWA2_31_9b. Classification (GTDB taxonomy): domain Bacteria; phylum Bacteroidota; class Bacteroidia; order Bacteroidales; family UBA12077; genus UBA12077. The sequence goes on from MENE01000010.1 coordinate 959, forward strand.
CCGGAACATTTGCAGAAATCCAGTTTGGTACCAAACATAATTTTAATGGAACTCTTACAGTTTCTCAATTATTATTTAATGGTTCGTATTTAGTTGGTTTGCAAGCTGCAAAAATTTACCGTAGTTTTTCTGAAAAAAACCTGTATAAAACAGAACTTGAAACAAAGGCAATAGTAGCCTCAACATATTATACAATATTGTTAGCACAGGAAAACTTACAGATACTTCAGGAAAACTTTAAAAACATTCAGGAAATATCCCGACAATCAAATGCAATGGCAGAAACCGGATTTATTGAAGATATTGAAGCAGATAAATTAAAAATTACAGTTGGATCGCTTGAAAATTCGATCAAATCACTTCAAAGACAAATTGATTTTTTAAACATGATGTTTAAAATCCAACTTGGTATAAATAAAGAACAATCCGTTGTTCTTACTGATAATTTAAACGATATTCTTTTAAAAATAAACATCAATGAATTGCTTCAAAAAGAATTTAAAGTAGAAGAACAGGCAGATTATCAAATTGTTAAAACACAAGAAGATTTAATGGCACTTGATGTAAAACGATATAAATCAGAATATCTTCCTTCTTTATCTGCATTTTATAATTTTCAGGAAAACGCAATGAGAAATGATTTTAATCCCTTAGATAGTGAAGAAAAATGGTTTGAATCTTCTATGTTGGGCTTCCAAATAAACATTCCAATTTTTAATAGTGGATTAAAAAGATCAAAATTACAACAAGCACAGCTTGAGTTGAAAAAAGTAAATAATACAAAATCTGTTTTAGAATCAAATCTTTATTCATTGTTATTACAAAAAAGAAACGAATTTATTACAGGTCAGGAAACTCTCGAAAATGCCAATGGTAATATGCAAGTTTCTAAAAAAGTACTTAACAATATTAGTATAAAACATCAAAAAGGACTTGCATCAAGCCTGGAGTTAACACAAGCAAATTCAGATTATTTAACAACAGTGTCAGAATATACTCAATCTGTTGTTACACTTTTAAATGCAAAAATTGAATTAGAAAAAATATTAAACAATTTATAGAAAAATGAAGAAAATTATAGTTTTTACAGTAATTGCAGCATTAGCAGCCTGTAGTCCAAAGTCAAAAAACGAAACATTAGCTGAATTAACAGCGAAAAGAGATTCGTTACAAAAAGCACAATCAGAAATTAGCATTCAATTAAATACCATAGAGAGCCAGATTGCAGAAATTGATTCTACAATCAATCCTAATGATATTAAATTGATAAAACAAATTACCAATCAGAAAAACCGCATTGTAAGTCTTGAGCAAAAAATCGCAGCCTTGGAAAACCAAATGACTGCTCGCGATCAAAAATTATTAATACCGGTGGCAGTAAAAGAAATCCAAAATGAAACATTCGCCCATTATATAATTGCTCATGGCGATGTTGAAGCTAAAAACTCTGCAATGATTAGTCCTGAAATGGGTGGCCGTATTGAAAAAGTATTGGTTAAAGAAGGCGATTTAGTAACCAAAGGACTTTTATTGGTTTCGTTAAATACTGATGCTATAGATAAACAAATTGAAGGATTAAAAAGCAGTCTCGATTTTGCTACAAAAACCTTTAATAAACTCGATACTCTTTGGAATCAAAATATCGGATCCGAAATAGATTATTTATCAGCAAAAAACAATAAAATAAACCTTGAAGCCCAAATGGAATCGCTGCAGGCTCAAAAACGAATGGCTCAAATAAGAGCTCCATTTGATGGTATAGTTAATAAAATTTATTCTAAACAAGGAGAAATTGCAGGTCCGGGATTTCCTGTTATTGAATTTGTTAATCTTAAAAAGATAACAATTAAATCAAATGTTTCTGAATCATATATTGATAAAATATCAAAAGGAGAACCCGTTGAACTTAGTTTTTCATCATTACCAGGTTATATCGTTAAAACCACAATTCTACAGGTTTCAAAGGTAATTAATACAAATAGTAGAACATTTCAGATTGAAATGGAAATAGAAAATCCCGGCGACAGAATTAAACCTAATATGGTTTCTACAATTATGATTAGCGATTTTAAATCAAACGATGCTTTTGTTGTTCCATCATTAGCAATACGAAAAGATATAACCGGTAACTTTGTTTATGTTGTTAATACTGTAAATAATAATAATATAGTAGGTAAAAAATACATAACTACAAGTTTGTCGTATGATGATAAAACACAAGTTATTGGTGGTTTAGTTATTGGAGACAAAGTGATTGTTAAGGGATATCATCTTGTAAGTGCTGGTATAGAAGTAAATCTTGTTAATTAATTTGAAAATCGGTTCACATGAAAGAGAAAAAATTATCAGAACAAATCATCAGGGAGTTTAAACTAACTACCTGGGCTTTAAAAAATAAAAATACTGTTTATCTGCTTACTGCAATACTCTTTTTTTTTGGAGTTTATTCATACCAACATTTACCAAAAGAATTATTTCCAGAAATCGTTTGGCCACAAATTATGGTACAAACAGTTTATCCAGGAAACTCACCGGAAGATATTGAGAATCTGGTTACAAGGCCATTGGAAAAAGAAATAGAAAACGTACGTGGATTAAAAGAAATAACATCTATTTCAGCACAGGATGCATCTATGATTTTTGTTGAATTTAGCACTGACGTTGATATTGAAGATGCATTACGCAGAGTAAAAGATGTGGTTGATAATGCTAAAAGAGATTTACCTCCTGTAGGTAACGATTTTCCCGGTCCAAATGTTTTCGACCTTGACTTTTCGGAATTTGCAATTTTAAACATCAACCTTTCGGGTGACTATAGCGTGGAAGAACTAAAATATTATGCCGAAATACTTCAAGACGAATTTGAAAGTATTCCCGAAGTTTCAAAAGCATTAATTGAAGGAGTTAACGATCGTGAAATAAAAATAAATGTTGATTTACTCAAGCTTGAAGCTCTCGAAATATCTTTCTTCGAGATAACCAATGCAATACGTGCTGAAAATATATCAATGGCAGGTGGAGAAATTTTACTAGGTCAAACACGTAGAAGTATTCGAACAATTGGTGAATTTAAAAATATTCATGAGCTTGAAAATATCATAATAAAAAATAAGGATGGTAATATTGTTTATTTAAAAGATGTAGCTGAAGTAATTGATGGTTATGCCGAACCAACAAGCTTTGCCCGTTTAAATAAAAAATCTGTAGTATCAATTCAAATTGTTAAAAAAGGTGGCGAAAACCTCTTGTCAACAACGGATAAAATATATGCGAAGCTTGATGAAGCCAAAGAAAATAATGTTTTGCCTAAAGCTATTGATATTTCCATAACAAACGATCAGAGCGAATCTGTTAAAATGCAGTTAAGCAATCTTGAAAACAGCATGATTATGGGGATGATTTTTGTGATCGTCATATTGTTTTTCTTTCTAGGTACTCGTGATGCACTTTTCGTCGGATTAGCAATTCCAATGTCGATGTTTATTTCGTTTGTTGTTATTGGAGCAATCGATTTCCGAATTAACATGATTGTTCTGTTTTCGTTAATACTTGCGCTGGGAATGCTTGTTGATAATGCCATTGTTGTTGTTGAAAACATCCATCGGTTTCTAGACAATGGGTTTACACCATTTGAAGCAGCAAAACAAGCTGTAGGTGAAATTGCCATTCCTATTATTGCATCAACAGCCACTACACTTGCAGCTTTTTTTCCACTTGCTTTATGGGAAGGAATTATGGGAGAGTTTATGAAATACCTTCCTATTACTCTTATAATTGTATTAACATCATCATTATTTGTTGCATTAGTAATAATCCCGGTTGTAGCAGCCACATTTATGAAATTAAAAACTCCCGACGAAAACGGAAAAGCTGAACGCCGAAGAAAAAGAGCTTTTAAAGTTGCTTTGGGAATGATTGTTATTGGAGGTTTATTGTTGTTAACAGGAAAAAGAGTATTTCCAAACATTCTCATTTTGTTTGGAATTATTGGTTTAATGCATGTTTTATTTCTCCGTAAAGTTGAAGCCTGGTTTCAGGATGTATTCCTTGGAAAACTTGAACGCCTTTATGAAAGAACCTTACGATTTGCATTACGTGGCCGTAATCCTTTTAAATTTTTAGCCTGTACTATAGGTTTGTTAATTTTAACTATATTTCTCTTCTTTTCGCGCCTACCCGATGTTATGTTGTTTCCTGATGCTGATCCAAACTACATAAATGTAGTTATTGCATTACCTGTTGGAACTGATATTACAGGTACAAATGATTTTGTAAATATTCTGGAAGATGATGTTATTTCATTTTTCGAACCACATAAAAATAAACAAGGTATTCCAATTGTAGAATCTGTTTTAAGCACTGTAGGTAAAGGTGATCCTATGGATTTTTCAGCAGGTTCAAAACCAAATCAGGGAATTATTACAATTACATTTATTGACTTTGAAATTAGAGGAACTGAAAATAGCACTTCGGAATTAATGAGCAATTTAAGTAAACATATAATGGGAAAATACCCGGGAGTTGAAATTGAAGTATCTAAAGACGAAGGTGGCCCACCTGCAGGTAAACCTGTAAATATTGAAATTATTGGTCAGGAATTCGACAAACTTGTATATTTAGCTGATACTTTAAAAAACTACATTGAATTGGCGAATATTGATGGTATTGAAGGATTAAAAATGAACATTAGCACACAAAATCCTGAATTGCAGATTTTTATTGACCGTGATAAAGCTCAACGTTATGGATTATCGACTCAGATGATTGCTTATACAATTAGGCAATCGTTATTTGGAGAAGAAGTATCTGATTTTAAAGTTGGTGAAGATGAATATCCCATACAAGTTCGTTTAAAAGACGAATATAGATATAACCTACCGGTAATGATGAATATGAAAATACCTGTTTTTGGCGATGGCCCTCCAGCATATATTCCTCTTTCTGCCGTTGCCGACTTTACTTATACTACATCATTTAGCTCTGTACGTCGTAAAGATTTGGATCGTGTAATTACTTTATACTCAAATGTTATTGAAGGACACAATGCAAATACTATAAACACACAGATTGAAGCCCTTTTAAGTACTTTTGAAATGCCTGCTGGTTATCGTATTGAGTTTACCGGAGAACAGCAAGAACAAAACGAATCATCTGCTTTTTTAGCGAATGCCATGTTAATAGCTTTGGCTCTAATAATGCTGATATTAGTAACACAGTTTAATTCAATAATTCTATCGCTAATCATATTTACAAGTATTATTTTCAGTACTATAGGTGTTTTTGGCGGATTGTGGACTTTTAATATGGATTTTATTATCATCATGACTGGTATTGGTATTATTTCTCTTGCTGGTATTGTTGTTAACAATGCGATTGTTTTAATAGATTATATAGAATTACTAAAAGCAAGAAAAAGCAAAGAAATGGGTATTGAAGATAGTACTTATTTACCAATAGATGTAGCAACAGATTGTGTTGTTCAGGCAGGAAAAACCAGGTTAAGACCCGTACTATTAACAGCAATAACAACAATTTTAGGGCTATTTCCAATGGCGATTGGATTAAACTTTGATTTTGCAGGATTATTCCAGAATTATGATCCTCATATTTATTTTGGTGGTGATATGGCTGCATATTGGGGTAATATGTCGTGGACAGTAATATTTGGTCTTACATTTTCGACTTTTCTTACTCTTATTATTGTACCGGTTATTTACCGAATTACAATTATAACAAAGAAGAAAATTATGAGCATACTCGGCTTACACAACAACAATAAAAACAATAAGATAGCTGAAGTATAAAGTTAAATTAAAAGCCCGGGTTAAAATCCGGGTTTTTTTTGCTTGACATTTAACCACTTATGTTATAACTTTAATAACTTTTTAAATTTTGTATCAATATTTAGTTAATATCAAAATTTATTATCTAAAACTCTTCGATTAAATATTTATTCACAAACACCCCAACCATGACAGATCTTTTAAATAACAAAATATTGGTTGTTGAAGATGATATTGACAACCTCGAATATTTTAAACGATTACTGTTGATTAAAGGTGCCGATGTTATTTATGCAAAAACTGGTGAAGAAGCTATAGATATTGTAAAGAAAGATGACTCTATTCGTCTGGTTTTAATGGATATTTTATTACCAGGAATGGATGGATTAGAAACAACAAAACAATTAAAAAAACTAAATCCTAGGTTGCCCATTATTGCCCAAACTGCTTATGCTATGCAAAACGACAAAGAAAAATGTATTAATGCCGGTTGCGATGATTATGTTTCAAAACCTATTGATACTAATTTATTAATACTTAAAATGAAACATTTGCTTCAGATTTATTTTTCTTAATTCTTTTTTAACTAATAATATTATAGCATTTTATTGTTTGTGTTGTTAGAATATAAATTTAATAAGTATTCATTTTATAAATAATTTAAAATTTTACAAGGCATTTTTCAATAATCTCTTTAGTAATTTCTTCTTTTATAATGTAATTTCTAGCTCCAGCTTCAAGCATTTGAGTTATATCCTGTAATTCGGAATGAAACGAAACCGCAATTATTTTAATATCCCGATACATATCAACCACTTTTTTTGTTGTTTCTGTACCATTCATTATTGGCATTTCTTTATCCATAAAAATAATATCAATTGATTGTTTATGTAGAACTTCCATGCATTCGACACCATTATATGCAATAAAAATTTGTGTAACCCGGTCGGCAAAATGTTCCTGAATCATAAACCTTAATGCTTCGATAAAGTGCTTGTTATCATCGACTAAAAGAATGTTCATTTTCATAGTTTCAAATATTAAATGTTCAAATTTGTATCAATAATATTGCATTTTGTTGTTAATTCAAAACGAAATCCTTTTACTTTTTTAGGGCTAAAATTATATTTCCCATTTATTGTTTTAATACGATTTACAATGTTTTGTAATCCCATTCCTTTTTTATTATCTGAAAAATTTTCTTCTATAATAAAACCTACTCCATTATCATAATATTCAAGCAATAAGTTCTGATTTTCAAAATTTAAAAAAATCTCCACTTTGTCGGCATTTGCATGTTTAATCGTATTGTTATATAATTCTTTAATAATTCTGTAATATACGGTTTCAATATTCGATTCAAAACGATTATTTTCAATATTCGTTATAAACTGAATTAACATTAAATTTTTTGATTTCTCAAAAAATGATTCAATAGCTGTTTTTAATCCATATTTATTTAATAAATATGGATTTAGGGCAGTGGAAACTTCTCTTATATTATGAATAGATTCTTCGGCTAATATTTTTAATTGTTCCAGAATATATTTTCCTTTTAATTCATCTTTGTTTATTGACAATAAATTAATATACATTTTTAAACTTGAAAGCAATGGACCAACTTCATCGTGTAAATCACTTGCTAACCTTTGTCTTTCTTTTTCTTCAGTTTCAATTACAGCATGTATTAATTTTTTCTCTAGTTGTTTTCTATCTTGTATATTTCTAGCAACTGTTAAAATTGCTTTTTCATTATCATAATCTATAAGTTTGCTATAAACTTCTAACTTTATCAATTCTTTATCTTTATTATATGCCTCAACTTCTATCATTGGAAGTTTTTCACCATTTATTAATCGTTGATTTCTTTTGTGAATTTCGTCTCTATAATCTTCTGATACAATACTCACTAATTTTTGACCTATGATTTGATTAAATTCTAAACCTGAATTTTCTAATATCGGTTCATTCACATTAATTATGGTTCCATCAATTTTCGCTATTGCAATTAAATCGCTTGTACTGTTAAAAATATTTCGAAACTTTTCTTCACTTGCTTTTTGTTTTCGTTCAATTAATTTACGTTCAGTAATATTTCTAATAATTCCTAAAACATAAGGATCATTATCAATAATTATAACATCTGCAGAAATTAGAACAGTAATTATTTCTCCTGATTTGATTCGCATATCAAATTCAAAATTACGTACCTCACCATTAATTAATTGATTAAGATAATTTTCACGATCCTTAACATTTACCCAAATATTTAATTCAACAGTTGATTTACCTATTGCATCTTCTTTTGTAAAACCAGTAATCTGAGTACATCCATTATTAATATCAAATATTTTTCCAGTTTGAATATCTGTAAGAATTATGGCATCGGGAGTAGAATCGAATATTTTAGAAAATTTATCTTCTGATATTCGAAGTTTTTCAATCGCTTTATATTTTTCTGTTACATCTCTTACAATTGCCTGAATAATTGTTTCTTTACCAATTTTAAAAGAATTCAAACTCACTTCGGCATTAAATAAAGTACCATCGAAACGTTTGTGTATCCATTCAAAAGTGTGAATTTCTCCATTTAAAGCTGCGGTTATACGTTTTTTGGCTTCTTCTTTCGATGGTTTTCCGTTTGGTTGGAATTCAGGACTAAAAACATAAGGAGACTTTCCAATAATTTCATTCCGTTTACATCCAAATATTTCAAGTGTTTTATTATTACAATCAATAAACTTTTCATCCTTCATTAGAAAAATTGAATCATTTGCGCTTTCAAATAACATTCTGAATTTTTCTTCGCTTTCACTTAAAGCTTTTTTTGCTTTATCTTTTTCTGTGATATCTTCCACTAAACAAATACCAGAAATAATTTCATCATTTGAATTTTTTATACCCTTAAAAATTATTCGTACATAGGTTTCTTTATCTGCTGTTACAGATTTATACCAATCTTCATAATGACTAATTCCTTTTTTTAAAGATTGTTTAACCGATTTAATGATCTTTTCATTTTTCAAATCATTGAGCATACTTAAACCAATCAGCTTTTCTCTGGATGAACCAATAATATCAACAAAATTCTCATTGCAATCTGTTATTACTCCCATGTAATCATAATGCATTATTCCAAGTGGTGAATTATAAAAAATATTTTTATATTTTTCTTCACTTTCTTTTAATGCTTTTTCAGATTCTATGTGGTGGGTTATATCTTGAATTGTACCAAGTATTC
>MENE01000011.1 GCA_001769005.1 Bacteroidetes bacterium GWA2_31_9b
TTTTTTGAGAATGTAATGTTTCATGAAGTATCTCACGGTTTAGGTATTACAAATACAATTAACAATAAAGGAACAGTACGAGATGCATTAAAAGAAAAATACAGTGGAATTGAAGAAGCTAAAGCCGATATTTTAGGATTATTTCTAGTAACTAAACTAGCCGAAATGGGCGAACTTGGAGAAAAAAATTTAATGGATAATTATGTTACATTCTTATCAGGAATATTCCGTTCTGTTCGTTTTGGTGCTGCAAGTTCTCATGGAAAATCAAACATGATACAATTTAACTATTTTCAAGAACAAGGTGCATTTACCCGTGATGAAATAACAGGAAAATACAAAGTTGATTTTGAAAAAATGACACTTGCTGTAAACTCTTTAGGAGAAAAAATTCTTGTTATTCAAGGTAATGGTGATTATGATGCTGCAAGCAAATTAGTTGAAGAAATGAGTGTGATTAAAGAGACCCTTGCATCAGATCTTAAAAAAATTAATGATGCCGGAATTCCAAAAGATATTCGATTTAAACAGGGAAAATCTATTTTAGGAATTAACTAAATTATTTTTATTAAATAAAAAAGGTTCAAATTTTTTTGAACCTTTTTTTTATTTAAATTCATACCGTTTTCTAATTTACTAATTTTGCGTATCAACAATTATAACAGAAACTTTTTTTTACTTTTTTTTATCATTCTTACCACAAAACAAATTACTTATGGTCAGAATAAAAATTATTATGCTTCCTCCGAAGGAAATGAAAAATATATAGAAAAAAAATATGATATCTCAAACTCAATAAAATCAAACCCAATAGATACTATTCTATTAAAAAAGCTTAAAGAAAAAGAGATAAAATCAAATAATTTTTATGATACAATAAGACACATAGCATCTCAAAATATACTTACACGAAGAGCTATTGAATTCATTTTAACAAAAAATCCTTCAACTGGTATAAATATTTTACCAGAGACATTTGATTCAGAAAAATACTTTGAAAAATACAAAGGTAAAACAATACGAAATATTGAAATTACAAAATTAGATGTATTTAATCCCGATTTTAATACACAAAACGTTTCTGGAACATCATGGATGCAGGATGCAGGGAATTTAGTCCATATTAAAACAAAGGATAATTTATTAAAAAATTACCTTTTGTTTTCAGAAGGAGATACAATAGACCCATTAGAACTAGCTGATAATGAGCGACTACTTCGTGACATTGAGTTTATAAAAAATGCATACATTCAAATAATGGAAGTTGAAGGTAATAAAAATTTGGTTGATGTATTGGTTATTACCCGGGATCTTTGGTCGTTTGGTTTTTCAGCAAATTTAACAAGTTCATCATCTGGTGCAATTGAAATTTACGAAAATAATTTATTAGGATTAGGTCAAAAAGTTGAAGGAAGTTTGTTTGTAAATACAGAATACATTCCAACTACAGGTTATGAATTTGCATATAAACTTGATAATATAAGTAACTCGTATATAAAATCGAGAATAAAATATTTTAAAGCGTTCGACACTGAAAAATATGGTATTGAAATATGGAGAAGATTTTATTCATATAATACAAAATATGCCGGTAGTATTAATATTTTTCACACATCAACACTAAAAGATATTCGAAAAGCAGACATAATACTATACAATACACGTCTAAATTATTCAACTCAGGATGTTTGGCTTGGGCGATCTTTTGTACTTAAAAATTTAAATTCAGGATTTAAAACTCGAACAAGATTAGTTTTTAGTGCACGTTTTATCAATACCAATTTTTATAAAGGCCCTGAAGTAAGTGAACGTTATAATTATTTATATCACGACAATCAGATTTTGCTCGGGAGTATTGCATTTGCTCAACAAAAACATATAAAAACAAATTTAGTATATGGATTTGGAAGAATTGAAGACATTCCATTAGGTAAATTGATACAGATTAATTTTGGATATGAAAAAGATGAATTTTATAAAAGGCCATATTTAGGATTAAACTTTTCTAATGGTTTATTTATTAATAAATTAGGATATTTAAGTTATCAGATAGAATGTGGAGGATTTTTATATGAAAATCGATTAGAACAAGGAGTAATATCTTTTAACACACAATTAATTTCTAATATACATTATATAAACCGTTTAAAATTCAGAGAATTTTTACGACTAAATTATACTCGTGGAATAAACAGATTTAGTGATGAGAATATTTATTTCGATTCGAATAATGATATTTGGGGTTTAAAAAGTGATTATTTATTTGGTGATAAAAAAATTAGTGCACATGGTGAAACAGTGTTCTATTCCGATATATTTCTTTATAATTTCCGTTTTGTTTTTTTTGGATTTGGCGATATTGGATTCATTGGTCCAGAAAACAAATCTCTTTTTTCAAACAAACTATATAGCGGAATAGGACTTGGGGTCAGGGTTAGAAATGAAAATCTCGTTTTTAAAACATTTCAAATTCGTTTTGCTTATTATCCTATTGTTCCCGAAAACAGCAATCATTTTTATATGCTCATTTCAGGTGAAACATACAATAGCCTATCAAATTATGAGCCCAGTGCTCCCTATACTTTAGATTATAAATAAACGAACTGCTTACATTTTTTATTTAACACCATATTTATTACGAAATTTATATTCCTGAACATTACATTGTATTTTTTGTTTAATCGTTTAAAGAAAAATAAATTATTAAATTAAAAATCAAATTATGTCAGTATTAGTAGGAAAAAAAGCACCATCCTTTAAAGCGGATGCAGTAGTAAATGGAAATCAAATTGTAAATGATTTTTCGTTGGATCAATATCTTGGAAAGAAATATGTTTTATTTTATTTTTATCCAGCTGATTTCACTTTTGTATGCCCAACCGAGATTCTTGCTTTTCAAGAAAAAATTGCCGATTTCGAAAAACGAAATGTTGCAGTTGTTGGATGTTCTGTTGATTCAGCTTTTTCACATTGGAAATGGTTACAGTCTGAATTAAAAGAAGGTGGAATTAAAAGTGTTAAATATCCACTAGTTGCCGATCTTTCTAAAACAATTTCAGAGAACTTTGATGTATTAGCCGGATATTATGATTACGATGATAATGGTCAAAGTGTTTTTATTGGAACACCTCAAGCATATAGAGGTTTATTTTTAATTGATAAAGCTGGAACAGTTCGTCATCAATTAATTAATGATATGCCTTTAGGCCGGAGTGTTGATGAAGCTTTGAGAATAATTGACGCATTGCAATATTTCGAAGAAAATGGTGATGTTTGTCCTGCAAACTGGAAAAAAGGTGATAAAGCACTCAAACCAACACAAGAAGGAATTTCAAGTTACCTAAGTAATTAATAAAAAAATACTTTTTATTAAAAGCATCTCTATTCGGGATGCTTTTTTTATTTTTGTTGTATGAGAGCACATTTTAAAATTGATATTCAGGATATTCATTTATTTAAGCAAAAATTACTTAAGTGGGGCAATTCTTTCGAAACATTTATTTTTTTGGATAGTAACGACTTTCCTAAAATCAACAATGAATTTAGCTATTACGAATATGATTTTTTAGCCGGTGTTAATGTTAATAAAGATTTTACTGCTTCAGATACACCTGAATTTAATAAACTAGCTGATTTTTCGAATCTAAATGATTGGATATTTGGGTATTTATCGTACGATTTAAAAAATGAAACAGAAGATTTGAAATCTGAAAATTTGGATGAACTCCAATTTCCTGCAACTCATTTTTTCATTCCAGAAATTGTTTTTACATGTAAGAATCAGAAAGTTGAAATTCATTTTTTAAAAGATAAATATCAGCAAAATGATATAATAGATCTGGTACAATCAATTCATCAAACAAAACATATTGATACTAATTATAACCACATTCAAAAAAATATAAATTCAAGGTTTACTCACGATGAATATGTTGCAACAGTTGAAAAACTAAAACATCATATACAAATTGGCGATATTTATGAAATAAATTTTTGTCAGGAATTTTATATTGAATCGAGAATAAATGCATTAGAAACCTTTTTGAAACTAACAGAAATCTCACCTACTCCATTTTCGTGTTTTTATAAACTTAATAACAAATACCTGATTTGTGCTAGTCCGGAAAGGTTTCTTAAAAAATTGGGAAATAAAGTTATTTCGCAACCCATAAAAGGAACAATCAGAAGAGGGAAAACCGAAGAAGAAGATATCAAACTAAAAGAAAAACTTTTAAATGATCCTAAAGAACGTGCTGAAAATGTAATGATTGTTGATTTGGTTAGAAACGATCTTTCGCGAACTGCAAAAAAAGGATCAGTTAATGTTGAAGAATTATATGGAATTTACAGTTTTAAGCAAGTTCACCAAATGATTTCAACTGTTGTATCAGAAGTAGAACCAACAACGAATATAATCGATATCATTAAAAATGCTTTTCCAATGGGTTCAATGACAGGAGCTCCAAAAATTAAAGCAATGCAACTTATTGAACAATACGAAAAAACAAAACGAGGATTATATTCTGGAGCTGTTGGCTATATTACTCCAGAGAAAGATTTTGATTTTAATGTAGTAATACGAAGTATTTTATACAATGAACAAAAAAATTATGTATCTTTTACCGTTGGAGGAGCAATAACCAGTTTGTCGGAACCTGAGAAAGAATATGAAGAATGTATGATAAAAGCTAAAGCAATAACACAACTTTTTACTATTTAAATTATGCTTGATCGATTTCAAAATTATATTTTGAAAAACAACTTATGCCTGAAAACGGATAAAATTCTTCTTGGAGTTAGCGGAGGTATTGATTCTATTATAATGTTTCATCTATTCAGAATGTCGGGATATCATTTCGCAATTGCTCATTGCAATTTTCAATTACGTGACCGGGAATCTGATGAAGACGAAGAGTTTGTAAAAAATCTAGCCGAAAATTTCAACATTCCATTTTTTAATACCCGTTTTAATACAAAATCTATTGCAACAGAAGAAGGAATATCAATTCAAATGGCTGCAAGGGATTTACGTTATGAATGGTTCGTAGAAATAAGAAAATCGAAAGGATTTGAATATATTGCTATTGCTCATAATTCCGATGATCAGATTGAAACATTTTTTATTAATCTTGCTCGTGGTACAGGAATTAAAGGATTAACGGGAATTAAAAATAAATCTGGCAAAATAATCAGACCACTTCTGTTTGCCAGTCGTAAGGAAATTCAAGAGTTTGCAACACAAAATAACTTTTTATTCCGCGAAGACTCTTCGAATAGTTCAAAGAAATATGCACGAAACCTGATACGCCATGATATTATACCATCACTTGAAAAAATAAATCCCAATTTCAGACAGGTAATGATTGAAAATATTCAACATTTAAAGGAAACAGAACAGATTTTCAACATGGATATTTTGGATAAATATAAAAGTGTAGTTTCAAAAATAAATGAAACAATCTTACTTAATATTAATGAGCTTAAAAAGCTTGATCCCATTGAATCTTATCTGCACGAGTTTTTAAATCCTTATGGATTTTCGCACTCTCAAATAATCGATATTGTATCAACTTTCGATAATTCGGCAGGTAAACAATTTATTTCACCCACTCACAGATTAATTAAAGATCGTGAAAATTTTATATTAGAAGAAATTTTAGCACATACCGAAAAGGTTTTTTATATCAATGAAGATATAGCAATACTGGAGTATCCTATTCATCTTCGTGTGGAAAAAATTCAAATGGATGATCATTTTACCATTGAAAAGAACATTACTATTGGTCAGTTTGATTCAGATAAAATTACATTTCCATTAACCATTCGAAAATGGCAAAAAGGTGATTATTTTATGCCACTCGGAATGAAAAACCTGAAAAAAGTAAGTGATTTTTTTATCGATCAAAAACTTTCACTTTCTGAAAAAGAAAATACATGGATTCTCGAAAGTGGAAATAAAATTGTTTGGATTATCGGATTAAGACCTGATGAACGGTTTAAAATTACTCCACAAACAAAACATATTCTAAAAATATATCTGAGATAGACTTAAAAACTAAGATACAGAAGCCTCGCGTGGACAGCTTATTCTGATAGCATAAGAAAAAATCCTTCTAAAATTAATAAATTGATTGCATTTGTTTGCGTGGACATGCTATTAATTACAAGTTTAATCTAAATTGATTAAATACGTGATATTTCGAACTTACACAGGTTATAGGATAGGCCCTTAATTTACTTCATAAACAAATTCATCAATAATTTCTTGTTCAAGAGCATCACTATATGATTCTCGCTTTATTGGGAATCCATAATCGTTGTAGGTATAATTCCAATCAAGTGTATCAACAACATCACTATAACTTTTATGAATAATGGCTCTGGTTAAATTGTTTTTTGAAAGCGACCATGGAGTTATAATATTTGAACATAAAACATAAGGGTTATATTCATTATCATGTTTATACTTGCCGTTTCTCCAACTACCATCACTATATGTTGTCGTATATTCAACTATATTTTTATTTGACCATGTTATTACAGTTGATTCAATTTCACTACCAATTTTATCAAATAAAATTAGTTCTATACATTCATTATTCGAATTTAGAATATATTCGTAATAGTTTGCAAGTTCAAAACTTCCTTCGATAATATTTTCACTGTAATGTTCTTCAATAATCTTATTATTTTCATAAATTATTGTATCATATGCTGCTAATTCATTTTCATATTCTGGATTTGCTATCCCATAGTAGGTGCTTCTTTTTACTAATTTACCATTAGAGTTATATTCGTATAAACGGTAAATAGTATCACCATATTTTTCTTTACTAACTTGACCGAATAAGTTATACTCAAGAATAGTTATTATTTCGTTGTTACTGATTATTTGAGTTAAAAAAATCTCATTATATTTTTTGTATCCGTCATCATCTTCTTCACAAGAAAAAAATAAAAAAATCGAAACAATAACGAATATTAGAAAAATCTTAGTTTTCATAGAAACATTTTTTAAAAAATTTAATAAAATAAAATTCAAGTTACAATATTTTTTCAATTTCAGAATTTTAATTCAGCCAAAAGTATTTATAAATAAGTATATATTAATCTTTGAATTTAATAAATTACTTCTTTCTGATACAAAAATAATATTCAAGAATGTCTGCTGAAGGCAGGATTCAAGATTCAGTTCATCGAAAAAGTTATAGGGAGAAGAAATTCTTTATAATTAACAGATTGCTTCAGTCGCCTGCTCCTTCGCAATAACTATAGAAAAAAGGTTGTCCATTATAGACAACCTTTTAAATTAAGATGAATTTAAGTTAAAAAAACTATAAAGCTCCTTCGTCATAAGCTCTTTCGCCATGTAAAGCAGCATCTAACCCTTCTTTTTCATGCGCTTCAGAAACTCTAACAGGAGTAATCATATTTATTAGAATCAACATTAAATAAGTAAATAAGAAAGCATATACAGAAGCTCCAACAACAGCTATCAACTCTTTAAAGAAGAATGATGAATTTCCTGCTAATAAACCATCTGCACCAGCTGGATTTAAATTTTTATATGCAAAAACTCCAAGTAAAATGGTACCTAAAAATCCACCAACGCCGTGAACTCCCCAAACATCTAAAGCATCGTCCCATTTCATTTTGTTTTTTAGTTGAACAGCAAAATAACACACAAGACCTGCTGCTGTACCTATAATTGGAGCAGCCCAAACAGGAACGAATCCTGCACAAGGTGTAATTGTTGCTAAACCGGCAATACCCCCTGTTAATAATCCAACCAATTTTGGTTTTCGTTCTCTCGACCACTCTATAACTAACCACGTTATAGTTGCAAATGATGCAGCGATATCTGTATTTAAGAATGCTGTAACTGTAATTCCATCAACAGCAACTTCGCTTCCGGCATTAAATCCATACCAACCGAACCACAATAATCCACTACCAATAGCAACCAAAGGAATACTATTAGGTGTTGAATTTTTATCAACCCTGGCACCTACATAAAAAACAGAAGCCAATGCAGCAAAACCAGCTGTAGCATGAACAACAATTCCACCAGCAAAATCTAGTACACCCCATTCAGCTAATAAACCACCACCCCAAATCATGTGTACAAAAGGATAGTAAACAAAAATCTGCCAAACAGTTAAGAAAATCATATATGATTTAAACGTTACACGATTTGCAAAAGCCCCTGTAATAAGAGCAGGAGTAATAATTGCAAACATCATTTGGTAGGCTATGAAAACAAATTCGGGAATTTTGCCATTGGTGTACATCGAATCAACTCCAATACCCATTAAGAATGCTTTATCGAAGTTTCCAATTATACCGCCAGCACCACCACTGAAGCATAACGAATACCCAAAGAATATCCATAAAACAGTTGTCCATCCCATAGACACAAAGCTTTGAATCATTATACCCAAAATGTTTCTTTTAGTAGCCAAACCTCCATAAAAGAAAGCTAATCCGGGTGTCATTAACATTACCAAGCTAGTTGCAAGCAACATAAACCCAGTTGAACCAGTTTCTAACATACTATTTCTCCCTAATTAATTAATACTTTATTTATTAAAATGAAATTCCTAAAACCATAAAAATGTTTTGTGTTTGTGGATTCGTAATGAGTGAAACCGCAAAAGGAACAGAAAAACTATCGGTAATCTTAATATCTTTTGAGCCGGTAATTCCCATATTTACTATTCCTAAATAATCACCATAAAAACCTGACTCCCCTTTTTCTAAATCAGGAGCAATAAGATTTGCACCAACAAAAGCATTGAATGTAATTTGTGCAAGAATATCTCTTGAATAACCTATTTCTGCATATGTAGAGTAAAATTTATCACCTTCGGCATTTCTTTTATCAGCACCCCAAATATTTGTTGCAATTAAAAATGTAAAAGGAATTTTTTCTGTTCCGTTAAACGCTAGAGTAGCTTCCAAAAGATGACCGGTTTTATCTTCGTTAAATTCGTAGTATTTATTATTTGTAGCTAAATCGTTTGGAAAAAAATAATCGGTTAACGTAAGGCTAAACATCTCCTTAAGAGTATATGAAAGATATAAATCTGTTTCCTGTGTTGATGAAAAAGAACCTGAGTTTATTTGGCTAGTAGCAAAAGCGCCCCAATAACCAATTGCAAACCCACCCGCTGATAATTCAATGCTAGGTTGAATACTTGGAGATCGTCCGAAATCAGTTCCTCTCCATACATAGCGACTCACAATATCGGAACCAATAGTAAAGTTAAACTTGCTTTCTTTAGTTTCTGTTTCTTGTGAAAAAGCAGAAAAATCATGTATTAAAAAAATGAATAAAATAATAGTGATAAGTTTTTTCATATTTACTCTTTTTGATTAACAATTAAAATTCTAACCAAACAAAGGTAGAAGTATTAAACTCAGATGTTATAAGGGTTTTAGCGTAATTGTGTTTACAAGAAATGCTTAGCCAATAGGTAAATTACCGATATTAAAAATTGTAAAAAATCAATTAAAAACAGTGCTATTTAGACAATTGATATCTAAATGTTTCTTACTTTTGAAAAGCTACTATGAAAACAATTTTCAGATATAAAACTACCATTACACAAAAGCTTTTTGTTTACTACCTTTTTTTGTGTTTAACAACGATTACCATTTTAAGTGTCTACTCCTATTATACTGCTAAAAGTGCACTTATTTCAAGAACTTACGATCAGTTAACATCGGTTCGATTTGAAAAAATCCAAAGTTTAAACCGATATTCAGAATTGAATATATTAAATAAGGATTCAGCGTTAACAGATAAAGATATTGAATCAATAAATTCTTTAATGTTTAATACAAATCCACGCAATGGCTTGGGAAAAACTGGCGAAGCATATCTTGTAGATAGCAATTACAAAATGCTTACAAGCTCCAGGTTTAAGGAACATAGAAATCCTGACATATTTGTAAAGACAAAAGCTACACAAGATGTTTTTATTGGTATGTCGGGGACAAATGAATACTTAGATTACAGAAATGTTAAG
>MENE01000012.1 GCA_001769005.1 Bacteroidetes bacterium GWA2_31_9b
AAAGCATCTTTAAGCATAGGACAAACAAAATATTATAAAGAAGAACGAAACCAGCTTTATGGTTCACAAATTCCGACTTCAACCAAAACCTATGAATACAAATCGGTTGATGCAAACCTCGATATTGATATTCTACCAGTAGTTTCTGGAGATAATCAAATTACATTGGAAATTAGTGTAAAACAATCCGATTTTGATTTAACTGCTTCATTGGGCGAAGGTGCTCCACCTGATAAACGGAACAAATCGTTCCAATCTACCATTCGAGTTAAAAACGAAGAGGTTGTTTTATTGGGAGGTTTAGAACAGTCACTCAATAATGAATCGGGTTCCGGATTACCATTTATTACAAGGATTCCTATTTTAAAATGGTTATTTAGCTCAAAAACTAAAAATAAATCGAACGCCAAACTGAATATTTTTATTAAACCAACAATTATAGGATAGTGATTCAGGGTTTATTAAATAGTAATTTTATTAAGGGTTCAAAATCCCTGGGTATTGATTTATTTATCAATGCCGATGGTTCGTTTGACATCAATTGCGTTATACTAAACCAAAATAAAAACAAGGTATCAATTGAAAAAAAATACTCCGGTTTAACATCCCTGAAAAACCTGAATGATAAGGAATATAAAGGCCTACCTGTTTCACTTTCTGTTGATGGACGGGGAATTTTATTCAAGAAAATTGAAAAAAAACAAGGATTTAACACCTTGCAGCAATTATTACCCAATGCAAAGGAAACGGAGTTTTACTCTCAAAGTATTTCTTCGACGGAAAACTTTGTTTTTGTTTCTGCTGTTCGCAGAGATGTTATCGATCCGGTGCTGGATGAATTAAAATCGAACGATCATTTTATTGTAAGCCTGAACATCGGCCCTTTTGCTATTGCAAACATTTTAGGATTGGTTGAGAATACATCGGGTTTACTTACCAATAAATACCAGGTTACTTCTGTTGATGGATTACTTGATTCAATTTCCCGGGTAAATGAATCTAAATTAATAAGTTATAAACTGGGTGGCGAAGAAGTTTATTCCGAAGAACTTATTGCTTATGCTTCAGCTCTGGATTTTTATATTCATTATTCCGATATCAAAGCAATTGAAAAAATAAATGAATATAAAAGCGAGTATATTTATAAAAAGCTTTTTACGATTACCGGTTGGGGAATTTTAATCTTTTTTCTGGTTCTGTTAATGATAAACTCCATGTTTTATTCAAAATACAACGAAAAATTGAATAATCTTTCGTTTACCTATAATCAGAATCAGGAGCTTTTCAGAAAACTGGATACTTTGCGAAGCGAACTAAAATTGAAAGAAGAGTATTTTGTAAAAAGTGGTTTTCTCGATGAATCAAAACTTGCGTTTTATACCGATCGAATAGCAGAATCATTACCCAGTGAAATTCATTTAACAGCATTTAACTTTAATCCGCTAAAAGTAAAAATGAAAGAGAATAAACCGATTGAATTTTTAACAGGAACAATAAATATTTCGGGTACAGTTACTCAAAGCATTATTCTGAATAACTGGGTTAAGGGATTAAAAAAAACCGACTGGATAAATAGCATTGCCATTATTGGGTACAATCAGGAAAGTGCAGAAATTCCTGCTGAGTTTACAATTCAAATTGATATTAAATAAGATATGTTCAACCAGCTTACATATAAAACAAAAATCATTTACCTGGGAATAGCCTTTTTGCTATTTCTGATTTTATCGTTTAAGCTGGCGATTAATAAAACATGGAGTCTAAAGTCGCAATGTACCGAAATTGAGAATCACATGGACCAATTAAAGACTGCGCCTCAGCAAATAGCACTTATTAAATCAAAGCTGGATGCTATTGATGCCAAGGTTGGAGATAAAAAAATTGAACAGGTAAATTTTGAAGCATTGATCATTGAACACATCAGCACTTTTTGTAAAAACAACAATCTGGTTTTAAAGGATTACCCCGGAATTCATCAGTATAAGCAACAGGATTACTTAACTGAAACATGCAAGATTACTGTTGAAGGTGGATTTATTAAATTGCTCAGGTTGGCGAATGAAATTGAACGGAACTTTTCGTACGGGAAAGTTTCATCACTTAACTTTTATTTGCAGAAGAATTTTTCGACTAAGAAAAATGAACTGCTTTTAGAGATTTATGTACAAAACATTAAAATGATAAAGGAATGAAAAATATATTGTTAATTCTATTTTTAGCAACAGTGGCATTGGTAGCCTGTGACGATTTTTTCGAACAAGACCTAAGCGATAAATTAGTAGTTCTTGTTGCACCAGCCAATGGAATAATTACAAGCAGCTCATCCTTTACATTTTGGTGGGATAAGGTTGATGGAGCATCAAAATACAACCTGCAAATCGTTAAACCATCGTTTACTGCTGTAGAACAATTGCTTCTTGATACAAACCTAACAACTACACAATTTCCTTTTCAATTATTCCCCGGTTCGTTCGAATGGCGTGTAAAAGCTTATAATGGCTCAAGTGAAACGCCTTATACAACATATACGCTAAGTGTTGATAGCAGTATGGACTTATCGCAAGCTATTGTTGTTCTGAATGCACCAATAGATAATTTTGCTACAAACAATACGACAATAAGTTTTAGCTGGTCAGAAATCACCTTTGCCGAAGAGTATCAGCTCCGAATCAGAAAAGACAGTTGGACAGGGGAATTTATTTACAATCCAAATCCAACAATTGAAAGTTTTGACGAAACTGAAATAAGTAATGAAGGAAATTACGTTTGGGGAGTACAGGCATTGAATAGTTTTTCATCATCACCATTTCAAACCCGCATTTTAATTGTTGATCTCACAGCTCCTCAAAAACCTACACTTACTTCTCCTACCAATGGTGAAGTAACTGGAACCAATGTCACATTTCTGTGGTCGCGACCAACAGATACTGGATCAACAATTACCGACAGTTTGGTTGTTTCAACCGATTCAACATTCGTAAACAGCAACGAGATTGAATTTGCAACAACAGCTACAACATATTCAACATCATTTGATATAGCTGTTGGAAACTCACAGAAATATTTTTGGAGAGTTCGTTCAATCGATGCCGCAGGTAATAAAAGTGATTATTCTTTGGTAAGAAAATTTACTGTAAAGAATGAAAAATAAAAAACTTACATATATCCTGTTACCATTAGTAATCCTTGTTTGGGGATTGGTGGTTTATCGCTTTTTTTTCGAAGGGAAAAAAGATTCAGACAGAGCACCTGTGCTTGAAAATAAAAAAGAAATCAAAACAGAAAAAGAAAACAAAGAACAGTATATCTTAATTGCAAATTACCGTGATCCCTTTTTGGATCATGTGCCAGCAATTATTCAGAATGATGAATCTGACGAAAAGAAGGCCGAGACTAACACCACAAATCTACGAAGACAAAGATCCAATGTAACAAGTATCCGATGGCCTGAAATAAGCTATGGAGGATTTATAAAAAATGATAAAGAAAATAAATACACTATTCTTGTGGGTATAAAAAGTCAAAATTACCTGGTAAATGTTGGCGATACTATACAAAATATCCACATAAAAGCATTTTACCGGGATTCAATACTTATTGTTTACAACAACGAAGAAAAAACACTTAAAAAATGAAAAAAATTGGTTCTTCCATAGCTTTAATCATCTTTACAGCAATTATTTCTGTTGCTCAAAAATATGAAGTTAACACCGACACCAGAAGTATTGTTTTAAATTACCCCGATTCTACTATAAAATGTGAAATACTGAATACCGATAAATCTATTACATGCGATAATAATCTGGTTTATTTTTGGTATTCGACCGACAAAATAAATACGAACCGCGGTGGAATTGGCGGAAAAACGTTGAATGGCACTTACCATGTTACTTCAAAATCAGGAAGCTTGCTTGTTCAGGGTTCATTTAAACTTGGTTTAAAAGATCAGGTATGGAAATACTGGTATTCAAATGGGGAATTGAAGAAGGTTGAAACATGGAATAAAGGAAAACTTAATGGAATACAAGTTAATTATAGCCATTCCGGAAAAATTCAAAATGAATTGAATTTTAAAGATGGATTATTAAATGGAAAATGCGTTTATCATAGTGCTGATACTATAATTACAAGAGAATATAAAAACGGAAATGAAATAATTAAGGAAGACAAAGCACCTTTATTTGAACGGATTTTCAAAAAGAAAGACAAAGAAAAGGTTGATGAAGTTTCTGTTCAACCCGTTAAAACTGAATCTGGTGACGAAAATTAGAAAAATACCTGCCGGAGCCCTTTATTATGCTGTTTTTATTTCGTTTATTATTTCTGTTATAAGCGGCCTGCTTATTTCATACACATTTTTGTATAATTCATATATCGACAGGCAAGCAATACAGGATCAACTGCAATCAAATGTAAAATCGGGAATTAATCTCGTTTTAAAAAATCCTAAATTAGCAAACTACTCATCAACAGAAGAAATTAAACTCTACGATAACGATATAACAGCAGTAACAAGAAAGCATTGGGGAGTTTACGATTTATTATTTGCCGAATCGAAACGAAGAAGCCATACATACAAAAATATTGCTTTTGTTGGTACCAATATCCGTAAAACTGAAAATGTAGCCCTTTATCTGGCCGACCAAAAAAAATACCTATCCATTAGCGGAACAACATTAATAAAAGGAACCTGTTATTTACCAAAACTCGGAATTAAACGAGCTTACATCGAAGGGCAAGGTTATCAAAATAAAGAGTTGGTTTATGGTGCCATACAACAAAGTAAAGAGCAATTGCCTTCATTATATTCAGAGAAAATAAAATACCTGGAAGAACTGGTTAAATTAAAAATTTCAAATGCCGACAGTACCATTGAATTAATAGGCCAAAACATAAGTTCCGGGATTTTTAATTCGTTTTACAATAAACCAATATTTGTTTATTCTGAAAAGTTAAACCAATTAAGTGGATTAAATATTTCGGGTAATGTAATTTTAAAGTTTGAGCAGGAAATAGAAATACAGGCTTCCTGTAATTTCAACGATGTTATTATTATAGCACCTTCGGTAAGTATTCACGATGGATTTACAGGGAATATTCAGGTATTTGCAACTGATAAAATTGTTGTAGGTGAAAGGTGTAAACTGATGTTCCCAAGTTTTTTAGCTGTAATTAAAGATAAAGGTGATGAAATGAATTCAGTACTGATAGGTAAAAATTCTATTGTAGCTGGAGGAGCAATGTTATACACAACCGAAGCTACAGTAAAAGATCCATACATTATGAAAATTAGCGAAACAGCTACTGTTTATGGTTTAGTTTATTGCAATGGGTTTATTGAGCACAAAGGCAACATTTATGGTTCATTGTATTGCGATGGCTTTACACTAAAAACCCCTGCATCACTATACGAAAACCACTTGTTAAATGCAGTAATCGATTATTCCCAAATACCTAAAAATTTTGTTGGTACAAACCTGCTAACTCAACCCATTAACGAAGAAATAATTAAATGGATAGATTAATTTGCAGACTGGCAATAATTTAGAAATAAATAATGTAATTCCAAAATCACTCCTTAGAATCGATTTAAATTACAATACAACATTTCCTTGAAAACCGTTATTTGGTTCTTATTTACTGATACTTCGTAAGTTATGGATATAATCGTGTTATTAAACATATTTAGTTGTTTGTTTTGTTTAACTAGCTTTGAAATTCTTTTAAAAAAAATACATTTTTCACAATTCTGTATATAACTGTTAATCAAATAATAATATGAAAAAAATAATTATTGGCATTTTGTTGTTATCCTTCATTCAGGTGATTTATGGACAAGAATTACAAGATGGAATAATGGAAATTGTTCCACCTTCACCCTCTGCACATCAATTAACTAAATATGGAGACGTTCCTATAAATGAAGCTTCAGGAAGAATTACACCTTCAATTCCAGTTTATAACTATGTGGCAGGTAAATTACAACTTCCAATAAGTTTAAATTATATTGGAAATGGAGTTAAAGTTGACCAATTAAGTGGTTGGACAGGTATTAATTGGAATTTAAATGCTGGAGGTTCAATTACCAGAACAGTAAGAGATATCCCTGACGAGAATGCATATCCTGCAAAAAGAATATTATTCAATGAAGATAGTCTAATGACAATGGATTTTAGAACAAACAGCGATGATGTTCTTCTTTTAAATACTATTGAAATGAGTAAGCTTTATGATACACAGACTGATATTTTCAATTTTTCGTTTTGTGGTTATTCTGGGAGCTTCTACTTAGATAAAAACTTAACTCCTGTTCTTGCTAACTTTGACAAAGAACTTGAAATAAGAATTACATCATATAATTATGATGATGGTATCAAGGGTTTTTTTATTAAAACACCCGAAGGTATTCAATATTTATTTGGTGATGAGAATGCGACTGAAAGAACTAGATCAAATCCTAATATTCCCGAAGCTCGAATTTCTGCAAATACTGCATTTTATTTATATAAAATAATTCACCCAAATGGAGATCAGATTAACCTTTTATATGAATCAGAATCTGATTATACTGTTAGACTTTCTCAATCTTTTGAAATAAGTGAATTAATATATAAAAGTACTTCAGATTGTAGTATAGATAATATAGGAAATACTAATTATGCACAAGGTCAGCTACATGTTCTCGAAGTAGAAAATGGGAAATTTTTGAAAAAAATATATTCTCCCAGATCAAATATTGAAATTAATTTTATTTCTGAACCTGCTTATAACTCACAGTATAAAAGAGTCTTAAAAAATCTTCAAATTTTAGATAGTTTAACCAATAATCAAATTGAAAAAGTTGATTTTAATTATATTAAAAATTATCAAAGGTTTTTCTTAAATAATGTAACTTTTAATGGTAATAATTCAATTGGAGGAAAATCCTATGAGTATAAAATGGAATACAATGATGTAGAAGGATTACCGGACAGACTTTCTTATAAACAAGATCTGTTGGGTTATTTTAACAATAAAAATAACACAACATTGCTTCCAAAAGTTAAGGAAACAGGAAGTTTTTCACAGCTCAACAATGTTTTAGCTGATCGGGAACCAGATTTTTTTTATGCTTCTAAAGGTTCATTAGTTAAGCTTTATTATCCTACCGGAGGATATACACATTTTGAATATGAAGCACCACCTGTAAAGCAATTAGCTATAGACAGAAAATTCTTACGAGTTTATTGTGCTCAATCAGTATTATCCCCTGATTCAATACTATCGGATGATTATTTAATCTCAAGACCAATTGATGAATTAGAAAATCCAGTTGAACAGCCACTTATGGAGCAAACAATTAACGTAAATATTACGGTTAACGCAGATTCAAGTGTTAATACCCATTACAAAGTATATGTAAAAGTAAAAGATTTAGAGCGAAATACAGAAGAATCACAATATTTTGTATTAGCTCCAGATATTACTACTTATAATAAGGTTTTATCATTTCATCTTATAGCAGATCACAGGTACAAAGTTAAATTAGAACTGGAACCTAATCCTGAATCAGAATTAGATCCTTGGCCAGTATATGTAAATGCTTATTTTGACTATACTACAGGATATGAAAATGGGGATGGTATGGGAATTAGAATAAAACGTGTTTCTGATTATTCTAGCAATTCTTCTGAGCCAATTATTAAAAGGTATTATTATAAAAAAGCAGAAGAATGGGATAAACAATTTGAAAATCCAATTTCAGCGCTTAATTATTCTTACTATTACGAAACAAAACATGAAAGTCATTGTGTTGTTATAGCTGGGAATGAATGTATAGTGATTTATTATAATTATATTCTAGCACACTTACAATCGAATACAATAAATCAAATATTTCCTACTTCAGATAACCAATGGTTATATAGTGTAGTTACTACTAGTTATGGAGGTGATAATTTTGAAGCTGGTGGTATTGAAAAATCTTTTAAAATTATAAATGCAAATTATCAAACAACTGTTTATTTTAATAATGGCAACGATTATGCTCCAAAAGAAATTTATGAGTATGAGAGAGAGAATAATGATATTTTCAATATGACCTTGAGTAAAGAGATTTTCATTAAAAAGAGTGGCCTGCATTTTATTAAGAATAAAGTAACTGAATATAATTATTCAGACACTAATGATTTTATATGTAATACAATAATAGAAAGAGCATTTTCACCTTATCAAGAGCCAACTTACAATAATGCATATGGATTGTATATTGGATTTTATAAAACATATTCCATTAAGCAGAATTTAAAATCAATAATAACTACTGACTATATTGATTCAGTATCTGTAAATAGTATTGATGATAGTTCCTGTAGAAAAGTAATATCAAAAAAAACCTATAATTATGGTTCTTTAGTTGGTTTGCCAATTGAGACTTATAATTCAATAAGTAATGAAAACAAAGTTTTAAAAACTGTAATTCATTACCCAAATGGGGCACCTGATTTATCGGATCTGGATTCTGCGGCATATAGTAATTATTGGAGGTTATTTAGTTCCCACATCTTATCAAAACCTATACAAGTTGAAAACTATATTGGATATTTTTCATTATCGACTCCTGCTATTTTTAATACAAGCAAAAAAATATCAACTCAGCGCACAATTTTTGGATCCAATCTTTTACCACAAAAAATTCAAACATCAATAGGTGAAAATCCTTTAGAAGATGAAATTTACTACAAATTCGACAGTAGGGGTAATCTCACAGAAATTAATAAAGCTAATGATATTTACACAAAATATATTTGGGGATATAATAACACTCAACCCATTGCAAAAATTGAAAATTTTACATACTCTAATATAGAGGCTAAAGGGCAGGTAACATTAAACGCAATAAATGCATCTGATACTGCTACTGATGAAAATATGTTAAGAACTACACTAGATCAGATAAGGCAAGAATTTCCATCGGCTTTAGTTACCACATATACCTACGATTTACCTTATGGTGTATCAAGCATTACTGATCCAAATGGTGTTACTTCATATTATAAGTATGATGATTTTGGCCGTTTAAAATCTGTTCAAGATGAACAATATAGAATGCTTAAGGAATATACTATTCGTTATCAAGATGAAAATATTGGAAGTTTTACAGGATATCGTAAGATAACAACAGTACCAAGCCAATTTGGAATAATTAGTTTAAGCAAAGAAGCGGTAAAAGTTGGCGAAAGTTGTTCGGTTATAATAAATCCTATTACCGGTTACCATATTGAAGATTTGATAATTAATAATCAATCGAAAGGAAGTATTACGAATTATACTATTGAAAATATTCAATCTAACCAGAATATTGAAGTTCTTTATGATATTAACAAATATTCCATTTCAGGTCAAGTTATAGATCAAGCTGGCAATGCCCTTTCGGGTGTTAAAGTAACTCTAAATTCTGGAGAATACACAACTACTACTTCAACGGGATTGTATTCATTTATTGTTGAACATGGCTGGAATGGTTCAATTAATGTTTCTAAAACAGGTTATACATTTGCAAACTCGTTAAAAACATTTTCAAATGTTACTTCAAATATTAGCAACCAGAACTTTAATGGAACAATTATTACTTATACAATTTCTGGTAATGTCAGAGATGTAGATGTAGAGTTTGAAGGTATAGCAGGTGCATTAGTAATAATAAGTTCTGGAGATAATATAACTACAACTACTACAGGTGTTTATTCATTCACTGTACCTTATGGATGGAACGGAAATGTAACAATATCAAAAATAGGGTACACGTTCACTCCTTCGCAATTTAGTTATTTAGCACATGATATAATCTCTAATATTTCAAATCAAAATTTCATTGGTACAATAAATACCTATACAATTTCAGGAATTGTAAAAGATCAAAATGGCATAGCACTAT
>MENE01000013.1:0-688 GCA_001769005.1 Bacteroidetes bacterium GWA2_31_9b
CCGCCATTTTTTGTTAATTTTATTTTCTAAACCTTTACTTCTGAAAATATGCTCAGAATTCACTAAATTTGATAACATTTTTCTTAAAATTTTTAATAATCATTTAAACTATATAAAATATGGGACAAATAGCTGGTATTCATGCAAGACAGATTCTTGATTCAAGAGGAAATCCTACTGTAGAAGTTGAAGTTATGACAAGTGATGGAATTATTGGACGAGCAGCGGTACCTTCTGGAGCTTCAACCGGTATTCACGAAGCTGTTGAATTAAGAGATGGTGATAAATCATACTATTTAGGTAAAGGTGTTACAAAAGCAGTAGAAAATGTAACAACAGTAATAAATGACGAATTGCAAGGCTATTATGTTGATGATCAG
This sequence comes from Bacteroidetes bacterium GWA2_31_9b, assembly GCA_001769005.1. Classification (GTDB taxonomy): domain Bacteria; phylum Bacteroidota; class Bacteroidia; order Bacteroidales; family UBA12077; genus UBA12077. The sequence goes on from MENE01000013.1 coordinate 381, forward strand.
AGTGCAATTGATAAAGCTCTAATAGACTTAGATGGAACTGAAAATAAATCAAATTTAGGTGCAAATGCAATTTTAGGAGTTTCTCTTGCTGCAGCACGTGCTGCATCTATTGAATATGGTATGTCGCTATACAGGTACTTAGGTGGTGTTAATGCAAATACTCTTCCAATACCTATGATGAATATTTTAAATGGTGGACAGCATGCTGATAATAAAATTGACATTCAAGAATTTATGATAATGCCTGTTGGTGCAGATAAATTCAGTGATGCATTAAGAATGGGAGCTGAAGTATTTCATAATTTGAA
>MENE01000013.1:797-2376 GCA_001769005.1 Bacteroidetes bacterium GWA2_31_9b
CAGGATTTTACTTCATCTGAAATGGTTAATTATTGGAAATCGTGGGTTGAGAAATACCCAATTCTTTCAATTGAAGATGGCATGGATGAAGACGATTGGAATGGATGGAAAGAATTAACAAAAGCTATTGGACATAAAGTGCAAATTGTTGGAGATGATTTATTTGTTACTAATGTTAAAAGATTAGAACGAGGAATTAAGGAAAAATCTGCGAATTCTATTCTTATTAAAGTGAATCAGATTGGTACTTTAACAGAAACCATAAATGCTGTTAATACGGCATCATTGAATTCATTTACATCAGTAATTAGTCACCGTTCGGGCGAAACAGAAGATACTACAATAGCTGATCTGGCTGTTGCGTTAAATACCGGTCTGATTAAAACTGGTTCAGCATCACGATCTGACAGGATTGCAAAATACAATCAATTACTTAGAATTGAAGGAACTCTAGGAAGTTCTGCTAAATATTTAGGCAGAGATTTTAAATTTTTAAAATAAAAAAAGTATCATTTTGTTGTGAAGGCTGACATTGTTCAGCCTTTTTTATTTGACAAACGAAACGAAATCTAAACACTATTTGCCTATTTTTGTATATAGAATATGATTCTAAAAAAAATCCTATGGCTTATAAATCTTTGTCTCACTTTATTCAAATATTAGAAAAAAATAATGAATTAATTCGTGTTAAGGAGTATGTAAATCCAATATTAGAGGTATCAGAGATTGTCGATCGATTTTCAAAATCTCCGAATGGAGGGAAAGCATTATTGTTTGAAAATAATGGAACTCAATTTCCATTATTAATAAACTTTATGGGTTCAGAAAAAAGAATGCAGTATGCCCTGGGAATTAATAGTTTAAATGATGTCGGGAAAGAAATAGAGAGTTTGTTGGGTATATTAACTAAACCTAAAAACAATTTTTTTGAAAAGCTGAAAATTTTACCAAGTTTATCGCGAATATCCTCCTGGATGCCAAAATTAACTAAAGGTAAAGCTATTTGTCAGGAAGTTATTATTAAGGATCCTGATCTGGGAATTTTACCTATAATGAAATGCTGGCCAGAGGATGGGGGTAAATTTATTACCTTACCTGTTGTTATAACCAAAGATCCTGTTACAGGAATTAGAAACGTTGGTATGTATAGAATGCAGGTATTTGAAAAAAATTTAACAGGAATGCACTGGCATAAACATAAAGTAGGAGCAAGGCATTTCGAAGAATATAAAAAACTGGGTCGAAAAATGCCTGTTGCCGTTGCTCTTGGTGGCGATCCTGCTTATACATACTCAGCTACAGCTCCTGTACCTGATAATATTGACGAATTTTTATTAGCAGGATTTCTACGTAAAAAAAGAGTTGAGTTAGTAAAATGCATAACTCAAGATATTGAAGTACCTGTTGATGCAGATATAATTATTGAAGGATATATTGATACCAACGAAGAATTTATTTGGGAAGGACCATTTGGTGATCATACAGGGTTTTATTCTTTAGCCGATTGGTTTCCTAAATTTCATATTACCTGTGTAACACATAAAAAAGATGCTGTTTATCCTGCAACTCTTGTCGGAAT
>MENE01000013.1:2386-10614 GCA_001769005.1 Bacteroidetes bacterium GWA2_31_9b
ATTTAGCAATTGTAAAAATAAATAAATCATACTCAGGTCAGGCAATTAAAGTAATGAATTCATTGTGGGGTGCCGGACAAATGATGTTTAATAAAGTATTAATAGTTGCTGATCAGGGTATTGATATACATAATTATGAGAACATCTTAAAAAGCATCATGAATAATGTTAATCCTGAATCAGATTTGCATTTTAGTATGGGACCTTTGGATATTCTTGATCATTCATCAACAAAATATGCTTATGGCAGTAAGTTGGGGATTGATGCAACATCGAAATTTGATGATGAAAAGAGCAATAACAAATCCCAAAACATTCCTGAAAAACTGACAATCAATTGTAATAGTTTAATTAAAAAATATCCTCAAATTAAATCAATAAATACAGATTTTGAATCAGTACAAATTATAGTAATTGCTGTTGAAAAAGAAAATCACGATAAATTGGTTGAGTTAGCTAAAAGCTTATCAGAATCTGATGATTTTAATTCTATAAACTATTGTTTTTTTGTTGATACAGAAGTTGATATTTTTGATTTAAACATGATTAGCTGGATTATTCTTGGAAATATTGATCCAAAACGTGATACAATTCAACTAAATCAAAATGATAGATTTCACGTATTTATTGATGGTACTCGTAAATCATTCACGAAAGATCGGTTTGAAAGAGATTGGCCAAATATATTGATTTCGAATATTGAAACTATAAATGCAATAGATAAAAAATGGCTACAATTAGGACTGGGAGAGTTTATTCAATCGCCAACAGAAAAATACAGGAAACTACACAAAGCTGGTGGAGCCAAAATAGTAGAGTAATAATTGAGAATTTAATTTATTAAACTTTTTCTAATACTTTGCTTTAAGTATTAGAAGTAGTAAATTAGCAATATTGAGATGAAGATAAAAAAACACATATTATTTTTTTTACAAGTTGGTGTAATATTATCCATTGGTAACTATAGTAATGTATATGCACAAAAGCAAAACATTAATATTGATTTGTTTACTATTGAAAACGGAATGTCTCAAACAAGTATTTTATGTTTATTGCAGGATTCAAAAGGTTTTATTTGGCTTGGAACTCAAGACGGTTTAAATAAATTTGATGGCTATTCTTTTAAGGTTTATAAAAATGAACCACACGATACTACTACAATTTCAAATAATTATATTCATTGCATTTTCGAAGATTCTCAAGGTAATATATGGGTTGGTACTAATTTCGGGTTAAATAAGCTCGATGTTAATACAAACACATTTATACATTATATCGCAGATTATTCTGATCCTGACAAATTGAAAGAAAACCCAATTTATAGCATTTACGAAGACTCAAAAGGATTAATTTGGATTAAATCGATTAATTTTTTAACCAGATTAAATCCAAAAACCGGTAAATTCAGACATTATGATCATTATAATGATGTTTTCAATTTTACATCCGTTGACACAAAATTTTCTGTAATTGAAGATAAAGAAGGAAATATATGGGTAGGCACTAAAGATGGGTTAAACTATTTCGATCAAAAATTGGAAATATTCAAACGCTATAAACATGATGATTTAATTAATACAAGTATTAGCAACGACAGAATAAAGGTTATTTTCGAGGATTCAAATAATAATTTATGGATTGGAACAGAAGAAGGGTTGAATAAGTTTAATAAGAAAACAGGTCAGTTTAAAAGATTTTATAGCAACTCATTTAATTTAACAAGTTTAAGCAATAATTCAATTAATGATATTTTTCAAGATAATAATGGTACACTTTGGATTGCCACAAATGATGGAGTTAACAAATTCAATGAAAAAGATGAAACATTTTCGGTTTTTAATGAATTTAACTTTGAGAATAAAACTATATATATAACTAATGCTACATCAATAATTCAAGACAGAACTGGTATTATTTGGATTGGAGCTTTACAAGGGCTCATTAAATTAGAGCAAAAAGACAAAGAATTTAATTTATATAATAATACAAAAAACAACGAACCTTTATTCTCTAATAATTATATTTCTTCAATTTTTTATGATAATGATGGAATTATGTGGGTTGGTACCTGGGGTACTGGATTGCACTTATTCGACAGGAGAACGAATAATGTTATAAGATATAATTCAACAAATAGTAATATTGCAAATGATTTTATTCATAAGATTTTTAAAGATAAAAAAGGAAAAATCTGGATTGGTACTCAAAATGGAATCTATTTTTATGATAAATCAACACATCAGTTTTCAACTTTTACAAATGAAATTTTTTTAAATACATTTAGAACAAACAGAATTTACGATATTATTCAGGATAAAGATGATATTTACTGGATTGGTTGTAGAAATGGATTACATAAAATAGAAGGAGAATCAATAAAAAGCTATTATTATAATCCAAAGGATTCAAATACAATTAGTTCAAATTTAATTTATCAAATTCTTCAGGACAAAAATGGATTTCTATGGATAGCAACAGAGAATGGGTTAAATCGTCTGGATACCAAGACAAATACTATTAAAAGATACTTAAAAACAGATTATCTCTGTAAAAATTGCATTAGCAGCAACGAAGTTTTGTGTATTTATGAAGACTTTGTTCATTCTTGTATGTGGTTTGGTACTGTTAATGGACTTAATAAGTTTGACATAAAAACTGAAAGTTTTGTTGTTTATACCGAAAAAAATGGATTGCCAAATAATATTATATACTCAATACTTCAAGATAATTCGGGGAATTTATGGATGAGTACGAACAGAGGAATTTCCAAATTTAATTCATCTCTTGAAGAATTTAGTAATTTTGGAGTGTCGAATGGATTACAAAATTACGAATTTAATAATGGTGCATATTATAAATCAAGCCAAGGAGAAATGTTTTTCGGAGGTATTTCCGGAATTAATTCGTTTTATCCTGATTCCATAAGTCGAAAAAAACTAGTACCAAATATTGTTATTACTGGATTTGAATTACTTAGCGATAAAGTATCAAAAAATCTATATGTAGGAAAAGATAATACAATAGAAATCCCCTATAGAAATAATTTAATTACAATTGAGTTTGCAGCATTAGATTTTACATTGCCCGAAAAAAATAATTTCGCTTATAAACTAGAAGGGGTAGAAGATGACTGGATAAGCCTTGGGAATAGGCGATATGCAACTTTTTCAAGCTTGCCTCCCGGAAAATATACTTTTAGAGTAAAAGGTTCAAATAGTGATTATATTTGGAACGAAGAAGGTGCGAGCCTTAGAATTATAGTTACAACACCTATATGGAGACAAACATTAGCTTATATTTTTTATGGAGTATTTAGTATATTGATGGTTTTCTGGATCATACAGTATAGAACACGTACATTACGAAAATCAAATCAGGAACTTAAAGAAAAAGAACAAATTGCTAAACAAATTGCAAAGCAAAAAGAAGAACTCATTATAAAAAATAAAAGCATTACCGATAGTATTATATATGCAAAAAGAATTCAAGAAGCACTTATGCCATCTATGAATTTATTTAATCGATTGTTACCAAACTCTTTTATACTTTATAAACCAAAAGATATTGTTAGTGGAGATTTTTATTGGATAAATGAACGGAATGACAAAACATTTATTGCAATTGTAGATTGTACCGGACATGGTGTTCCTGGTGCTTTTATGTCGATTATTGGATTTGAATTATTAAGAAACATTACCGATGATCAGGGTATCGAAAGTGCTGACCAGATTCTTAAAGATCTTAATAGAGGCGTTGCAACAACTTTCGGAAAAGACACAAATAATATCAGGTTGAAAGATGGAATGGACATTGCAATGTGTGTTATTGATAAGAAAAATGCAATTTTGGAATATGCAGGTGCATTCAGACCCATTTATTATATTCGAGAAAACAAAATAGAAGAGATTAAAGGGGATCGATTTTCTGTCGGTTTACTTAACGAATCAGTTGATGGGCAGATAAATAAAACTGTAATTAATTTAAGAAAAGATGATATTTTTTATTTGTTTTCTGACGGTTATGCTGATCAATTTGGCGGATCTGAAGCAAAGAAATTTAAATATCGACGTTTTAGACATATGCTTTTAACAATTCATAAATTACCACTTGATCAACAAAGAATATACCTCGAAAAAAGTTTTGATGAATGGAGAGGTGATCTGGAACAAGTAGATGATATTCTTATCGTTGGATTTAAACCTGAATTAGAAATAATTTAAAATTCATAAAAAAGGTTCGAATAAACTCCGAACCTTTTACACAGTTAACTTTATATCACCAAAATTAAATTCGAACAATGTTTAATTGTTGATCCATCTTTTTAATCAATGTATCAATTTGGAAAGGTTTACTAATATAATCATCCATTCCAGCAGCTAAACACTCCTCTTTATCGCCTAAAAGTGCATTCGCTGTAATTGCAATTATTGGAGTATGTGTATTTGTGCTTTTTTCTATGCTTCTAATCTTCTTGGTTGTAATAATACCATTCATAATGGGCATTTGAATATCCATTAAAATTATATCGTATTTTACTAATCCAAATTTGTCGAGAGCTTCCTTTCCGTTATTCGCAATATCTATATTCTTAACCGACTTTTTTAAACTTAAAAGCACTATTTTCTGATTTATTAAATTATCTTCTACTAAAAGAATATTTGCATCTTTTAAATTTATCTTCTCTTCAGATAAAGCATAGGCTTCAGCAAATTCTTCTTTTTCTTTAATTTCTTCTTTTATCGTATCACCCTTTTTGAATTTAATAATAAATTGAAAATCAAAGCGATCTGACGAAAATTCAATATCAATTGTGCCGCCTAAAGATTCAATAATTCTATTTGCAATATTCAAATCGAGCAATTTAATAAAAGCTCCATTACGTAATTTTTTATTTTTTTCAATACCTTGTATTCTTAATGCTTCTGGTATATGAACAAAATCTTTTGTTGAAACACCAAAAGAAATGTCAACAGAATCATTATATTCTGCGCTTTTATTAACATTTAAATTAATTGTTTTTTTACCACTTTTTGAATTCTTTAAAATATTTTCGATAAGATTTAAGAAAATCTGTTTAAGTTTTACAGGATCACCGTATAACTGATATTTCAATTCATCGTTAATTACAAGTGGAAAGAAAATATCGTTAGATTCTTCGTTAGAGAAAAGATTAATTGTATTTTTTAAAGTACTACTTAGATTGAAATTCTGGTTGTAATCCTTGCTTTGTAAAACATCAACATTTGATAATTCGGAAATATTATTAACTACGTTAACCATATTGTTTGTAGATGCCTGAATAGTGTCAATTAAATCGCGTTGTTTTTCGTCAATATTCGAATCTGTTAACATATTAGTAATTACAACAATATTGTTCAAAGGAGTTCTTATTTGATGCGATATTTTTGATATAAACTCTTCTTTCGATTGGATTTCGGTTTCTGCTTGTTTTAGTTCTGCTTCATAAACAGTAATTAGATTTACCCTTAACAATTCATACATATTCATGAAAAAGTAAAATCCTAAGTATAAGAATACAAACAGTAAATTATTATTCAAAGTATATCTTGCAGGTAGATTTAATGTTTCAAAAAAGAAAAGAGGGATTACAATTAATATAAAAATTATCAATGAAGCTATACTTCCTTTTTTTTGATCTAATAAAAGAATTAACAAAGCAGGAAATATCGAAAACAGAAGAATCCCTTGCTTGCCGGTTACTCCATTATAAATAAGCCATAATGCCAAAACAGAAATAATAGTAATAAACAATATTGATGCCCGGGTGTAATTGCCAGTACTCCTTAATGTTATAAAATTTATGAGAACAAGTATTGAGATTGATAAAAATATAACAGAAAGTAAGATATGAGAATTTAAAAATGCAATAATGGAAAATGTTACTAAAATTGCTATCGATACAATACTAAAATAGCTCAATAAAATAGATTTTAAAAAAATCTTACTTTTTGGCTCAATCTTATCTGCACTAACAGTGCAAATCCCAATAATTTTATCGATGAAATTCATATTCTAAACTTTATAATTGAATAATTTTTACTAGAGTTTTTGGCATTTACTTTGTAAATTTACTAAATAATGAGGATTAAACATTACTTGAAAATAAAAATACAAAAAAAATAACAAATACAGTATTTTCTTTTAAATCATTGATGTACTTTAAATTTTTAATAATTAGCTTTTTTACTCTTGATATTGGAAAAAAAGAAATAAACCTGAATCAAATAAACCAAGTATTTACTATCTTAGGTCATTATAAAAAACTTAAAAACGTTTAATTATGAAAAAAATATTTTTTGTTTTATTAGTAGGATTTATAGCTTTTAATGCTAAAGCACAGGATTATATGCCTACAGAAGCTGATTTGAATCAATTTCTAAATTCTAAAATGTATGTTGTTTTGGAAACAAACCCAATAGCTGAATATAATTTTAAAATTCAGCAGGCAATAAAAGATTCATGGACAATTACTCCTTACGAATTTATTTCAGTTGCCGATTTTGAAACCATGTTCAACGATCCAACCAAATCATTTTTAATGATGACTCAAGTTGTATTTGAAGGCGACCAATCAAAAGTAAGATACAATTTTCTTAGTATTTTCCTAGGTGATAAAGAAGCTAAATTAATTAGAGAACTTCACGATATTGCCGCTATTCCTCTTTCATACACTGAAGTCGACGAAGAATTTTGGGTTTATAAAATGGAATCGTTGGTTTGTTTTATGCAAAAGCATATTCAAAATATGAAAGAAAATCCTAAAATGATAAAGAAAAATATATACCAGCATTACAACGATAATATAAAAGATATAAAACAAAAAACACTCTATGTAATTAAAGATGAATTAGCTCCATCGTTAAATACAGAAGATAAAATTAAAAAGATTTACCCATATAGTGTAAAGTTTGTAACATCTCAGGAAATAGAAGAAGCAATAACAAACCGCGATCAAAATGTAGTTTACTTTCATAAGGTTGGCCCTCAGGGAACACGATTGAAAGCCCGTTGTTATAAAATAATTATTGGTGCAGGCGATTCTAACTTTTATTACTTTGATTACCATTGGGTTGAAAAAGGTAAGAATGTTGATGGTTTGCTCGAATCTGATTTTAAGAAAATGGCTAAAAAGAAATAATTAACATTATCAATAAATTTTGGAGGATAGCACACTGCTATCCTCCTTTGTTTTAAAACATTTTTAATAGACCCTTTATTTTTTGTTCTATATTTGCAAAAAATCAATTCTAAGATATTTTAAAAATGACTGCACAAAAACCATCTGTTCCAAAAGGTACCCGTGATTTTTCACCAATCGAAATGGTGAAACGAAATTTTATTTTCGATACCATAAAAGATGTGTTTAAACGATATGGTTTTTTACCCATAGAAACACCCTCGATGGAGAATTTATCTACTTTGCTTGGAAAATATGGCGACGAGGGAGATAAACTTTTATTTAAAATATTAAATTCAGGAAATTACCTCGATAAAGTAAACAATAACATTTCAGAAATTGATGTAAATAAACTAGCCTTGCAAATATGTGAAAAGGGTTTACGTTACGATTTAACAGTTCCTTTTGCACGATACGTAGTGCAACATCTGAACGAAATAACATTTCCATTTAAACGCTATCAGATTCAACCTGTTTGGCGAGCCGACAGACCCCAAAAAGGACGTTACCGTGAATTTTACCAATGCGATGTGGATGTTATAGGAAGTAATTCTCTTTTAAACGAGGTTGAATTAATTCAGATTATCGACCAGGTTTTTCAAAACCTGAACGTAAATGCTGTAATTAAAATAAACAATAGAAAAATTTTAGCTGGAATTGCCGAAATAATTGGCGAACCAAATAGAATTATTGATATAACAGTCGCTATCGATAAATTTGAAAAAATAGGTAAAAAAGGAGTTTATGATGAACTTACTGCAAAAGGGTTGAATTCTATATCTATTTCATTGTTAGATCCAATTTTAGAGCTAAAAGGCAACAATTTTGAGAAGCTTTCAAGTTTGAAAAAGATTCTTAGAAACTCTGAAATAGGATTAAAAGGGATTGATGATGTTGAAACCGTTTTAAACTATTTCAATACATTGACTATAAATACAGAACTCGAACTTGATTTAACATTAGCTCGTGGATTAAATTATTACACAGGCGCTATTTTCGAAGTTAAATCAAAAGATGTAGAAATTGGTAG
>MENE01000013.1:10631-12283 GCA_001769005.1 Bacteroidetes bacterium GWA2_31_9b
CCCTAAAGAAATAGTTTCATCAACAAAAGTGCTTTTTGTGAATTTTGGTGAAAACGAAGAAAAATATTGTTTGCCATTGCTTAAAATTCTTAGGGATGAAGGTATAAATTCTGAGATTTACCCTGATTCAGCCAAAATGAATAAGCAAATGACCTATGCAAACAATAAAAATATTCCATTTGTTGTATTGGTTGGAGAAAGCGAAATGCAAAATGGTTTACTAACCGTAAAAAATATGGTTAGTGGAGAACAAGTAAAAATGAAATTCGAAGAATTACTGCAAAAATTAAAATAATAAAATGGGTTATAAAAACCGTATTTTAATAAATATAAATCGTAGACGTCCTGTACATTTTGCGGGTGGTGATACCCGTTTCCCCTGAGTATTGTTTTAAAATAAAACAATTTAGCATACAATATTTACAAATTCGATAAATGACTTATGACCCGGTTATATTGGTTCGTATTTCTAAAATCGGTATTCATTATTCAATCTTAAAACAGATAATAAAATCAAAATCAAAAATGGAAAAAATACATTATATATCAAACGATCAGTTAACATTTGAACGAATTGATCTAATAATAAAGCATGGATATAAAATAGCATTATCAGATCAATCAATAAGCAATATTATTAAATGCCGCGAGTATCTCGACAATAAAATGAAAAATCACGATGGCCCTATATACGGTATAAATACTGGGTTTGGCGCTTTGTACGATAAGCAAATTTCTCGCGAGGATTTAGGGAACTTACAACGCAATCTTGTTATGTCGCATGCTTGTGGAATAGGTGACGAAGTTCCTCATGAGATTGTTAAAATCATGATTTTGCTTAAAATACAGTCGCTTTCATATGGTCATTCGGGTGTACAATTAAGCACAGTAGAACGATTAATAGATTTTTTTAATAATGATGTTTTACCAGTAATATATCAATTTGGTTCATTAGGTGCTTCGGGCGATTTAGCTCCTCTGGCTCACATGTGCTTACCTATGCTTGGAATGGGCGAAGTATTTTATAATGGTGAAAGAATGTCGGGCGAAAAATTGCTTAAGACATTAAACTGGAAACCGGTTGAGTTAAAATCAAAAGAAGGATTGGCATTACTTAATGGTACTCAATTTATGAGTGCTTATGGAGTATTCTTAACTTTGAAAGTGTGGAAACTTTCACAACTGGCCGATGTTATTAGTGCCGTTTCATTAGATGCTTTCGATGGCAGAATTGAACCATTTCACGATTCAGTTCATCAAATTCGTCATCATTTGGGACAGATTAAAACTGCACGAAGAATGCGATATTTGCTCGAAGGCAGCGAATTAATTAATCGTCCAAAGGTTCATGTTCAGGATCCATACTCTTTCCGTTGTATTCCTCAGGTTCATGGAGCTTCGAAAGATTCAATAAATTATGTTTCGTATGTTTTCAATAACGAGATAAATGCTGTAACCGATAATCCTACAATTTTTCCAGACGAAGATTTAATTATATCTGCAGGTAATTTCCACGGACAACCTTTAGCTTTAGCATTAGATAATTTATGTATTGCTATGGCTGAGTTGGGAAGTATTTCAGAACGCAGAACATACCAATTGCTTGCAGGAAAACGTGGCTTGCCACATTTTTTAGTAGCCAGTCCCGGATT
>MENE01000013.1:12289-16942 GCA_001769005.1 Bacteroidetes bacterium GWA2_31_9b
TGGATTTATGATTCCTCAATATACTGCAGCATCTATTGTTAGCAGAAACAAACAACTTTGTACTCCGGCATCTGTCGATACCATTGAATCATCACAAGGTCAGGAAGACCATGTGAGTATGGGAGCAAATGCTGCAACAAAAGCTTACCAGGTAGCTATGAATCTTGAACGAATACTTGCAATTGAATTATTTAATGCTGCACAGGCATTGGAATTCCAACGCCCGGCTAAATCATCTCCATTTATTGAGAATTTTGTAGCAGGATATCGCAAAAAAGTAAAATTTATTCAGAATGATAAAACCATGTACGACGATATGGCACGCTCGGTTGAATATTTACAGGAAGTAAAACTGGAATTACCCGAGAGATAAATATCACATAAATCTTTTAAATGCATCTTTTATAGGATGCATTTTTTTTATGCTAAAATTTTTAAACTATAGGATGTTAAAAACTCTTTTCTTAAATTGGTGACTCAAACTCCTCAAAAATGAATAGCTGGATTCTTGACTTTCTTATTCAAATCAACAGGACTGCAATGTATTAGTCCTATCTCAATATTACTTGTTATTTTTTACAAACCCTTTTATTAAACCTAATAAATATTAAACCTATTATGGACAAATTAATTATTAATGGTAGTGGATTAACTATCGAAAATATTGTTGAAGTTGCTCGTCATGGACGAAAAGTCGAATTGCACCCCGATGCAGTTACTCGTATTAATAAGTGCAGAGCGATGCTCGATAAAAAAATTGCTGCCCACGAAATTATGTACGGTATCAACACAGGAATTGGTGAATTTTCAGAAATGGTTTTAAGAGATGATCAAATTCAGGATTTTCAAAAATACTTAGTATACAATCATGCCGCAGGCATTGGTAATGCAATGCCATTGGATCATGTTCGGGGAGCAATGCTTGGTAGAATAAATGTACATGCGCATGGGAATTCAGGTTGTCGCATTGATATTACACAAACCCTGGTTGAAATGCTTAACAAAGGTGTAACTCCTTACGTGTGCGAGAAAGGTTCGGTTGGTGCTTGTGGCGATTTAGCTCCAATGTCTCAGATTGCATTATTACTGATGGGCGAAGGGCATGCTTTTTACAAAGGCGAAAAATTGGAAGGTAAAGAGGCTATGAAGCGTGCAGGTATAACTGTTCCAGGACTTCATGCAAGGGATGGATTAGCTGCAATTAACGGTTCAAACGTTCTTACTGCTATGAGCGCGTTGATGGTTTATGATACAAACCGATTTTTGAAACAAGCTGAGATTGCCTGTGCAATGTCATTAGAAGCATTAAAAGCTAACCTAAAACCTTATCACCCAAAAATTCTTGAAGTTAGAGGTTTTCAAGGTGGAATGCGTAGTGCAGCTGCTATCCGCAAGGTAACAAAAGATGGAGATTTATCGGATGGTAGGTTAAAAACCAAGGTTCAAGATGCCTACTCAATGCGTTCAACCCCTCAGGTTATCGGTGCTGCACATGATGCGCTTAAGTATGCCCGAGAACAAGTTGAAATTGAGTTAAATGGTGTTGGGGATAACCCTATCTTCTTTGCTGACGAAAATCTTGCCCTTTCAGGTGCAAACTTTCAAGGTTCACCCATCTCATTACCAATGGACTTAGTAGGTGCAGCGGTAACTATGGTTTGTGTTCTATCTGAGCGTAGGATGAATCGACTAAACAATCCGGCACTTAGCGTTGGTTTACCACCATTCCTAACCAAAGATCCCGGAATGTTTTCAGGTTTAATGCTTAGTCAATACACAGCCGATATGCAGATTGTAGAACAGCGTATCCTTTGTATGCCTGCATCAGTGCAATCTATCCCTGCTGCTGCCGATCAGGAAGATTTTGTTTCGATGGGTATGAATACTGCGCTCAAAAATTTCCAGATTCTTGATAACGCCAATGGCATTCTTGGAATTGAATTTATGGCTGCTGCTCAGGCGCTCGATTTGCGCGAAAAATTAGAAACACCTTACAAGTACGGTACAGGAACCCAAAAGGCTAAAGATACACTTCGTAAATACGTAAAGTTTCTTGATATCGACCGTCCTCTATATCCAGATCACAATGCAATGAAAGAACTTGTAAAAACAGGAGAAATCCTTGATGAGGTTGAAAAGGTGATTGGTAGTTTGGAATAGACTTTCTTTTACAGCAATAAAAAAGTTCCGGAAAACTCCGGAACTTTTCATTTTTCGATGATTATAAAAATTTATTCTTCATTTTTTCCGCTGTCTTTAATTTTCATTAAAAGATATGTTTTAAATTCATAATCAGCAACATATATTTTCATCACTTTTTCTATAGGAAGTATTTTCTTAAATTTTATATGGTATTCGTTGAGCAAATCTGCTAATTGAGTTTCAAAATTTATGTATTGATCCGCATATTTAATCATTTCTGATTGAGACATTTTATCGCTGTTTTGAGAGAAGAAAGTCATTTTATCTTTTCTTTCTGCAATAATCTTATTTTTTATTTCCCAATAATTATTGTAAACAGGCCAGAATTTCTCTGCTTCAACAGGTGTTAGTCCGATTTTTTCAGTGAAAAATGCAATTTTTTGTGCTTTAATAATTTGCTCTTTATCTGATTTTGATTGAACTTCTTGTGAAGTAGCAAATCGGGTAAAAGCTAAAATAAAAACAATAGGTACTAATAATCTAAATAATTTCATTGTATAAAAGTTTATAATTCATCTATTAATGTTCCATAATCAATATCTTCATCTACCAAATAATTGATATAATGTTCTGCATTTTTTTTCTTCTCCTGAACTGGTTTTTTGTTTTCATCGAGCAAAACATCAATAAAATGCTGTTCAGAAAATTCAGAAGCATCTAATTCTACAATTCGAGTGTGAACTTCAGTAGCAACAGGTAGTTTTGTGTGTTTTGAAAAAAATTGAACCGCTGTAATAGAAATAAAAGCAAAGCCGGCAATCATAAATCCTAGAGCCAGTTGGGGTTTTGCAATTGTTATAAAACGAATAAAGGCATTTTGCTCTTTTCTTTCTGATAAAATCTTTTCTTGTAATTTTGTTGGAAAGGTATCAAAATACCCCTCGGGTACTGTAAACAAATCCGTTTTGTCCTTTTTTATATCTTCTAAATATTTATTAAAATCTTCCATTTTTACTTTTTCTCTTTTGTTTTCCCCACTTTTTTGACTAAAAAATGAATAGAAAGTTTAATCCTCGTTAAAATATTTTTCAATTTTCTTTACTGCATGATGATATGATGCTTTAAGTGCTCCGACTGAAGTGGTTAAAACTTCGGCCATTTCTTCATATTTCATTTCTTCAAAGTATTTCAGATTAAAAACTATTCGTTGTTTTTCAGGCAAACTAAGTATAGCTTTTTGTAATTTTAATTGTATTTCATCACCATTAAATTGATGATCGCTTACAAGCGTTTCTTTTAACTGGTTTTCGTAATCTACTAATGGTAAAAGATATTTTGTTTTTTGTTGTTTTAAAAAAGTAAGCGACTCGTTTGTTGCAATCCGGTATAACCAGGTATATAGTTTGGAGTCTTCGCGGAACCCATCGAGGCCTTTCCAAACTTTTATAAATGTATTTTGCAGAATATCGTCTGCATCATCATGTTTAATTACAATCTTTCTTATATGCCAATACAACTTTTGCTGATATTTACGAACTATCAGGTTAAAAGCATAATTTCTATTTTCGATATTTTTGAAAAGAGTTAATAACTCTTTATCGCTGTATTCGGACATATTAATGCATCTTGCACACAATTTTTATTCCTTACTGTTTCCTCTTAAGAACATTCATGGCCGCTTCAACTACATTAACAGTATCAATACCATATTTTACAAGTAAATCTTCTGGTTTACCACTTTCACCAAATTTATCGTTTACTGCAACCATTTCTATTGGTAATGGCATTTTACGACTCAATAGTTGAGCTACTGAATCTCCTAGCCCTCCATTAAGTAAATGTTCTTCTGCAGTTACAACACATTTAGTTTTAGCAACCGAAGTTAAGATTGCATTTTCGTCAAGCGGTTTAATGGTATGAATATTTATTATTTCTACAGATATTCCTTTTTCTTCAAGAATTTGAGCAGCTTCAATCGATTTCCATACAAGATGACCTGTTGCAATAATTGTTACATCAGTTCCTTCGTTAAGAATAATAGCTTTACCAATTTCAAATTTTTGATCAGCTGGTGTAAAATTCGGTACAACAGGGCGTCCAAAACGAAGATATACAGGTCCGTAATAATCTGCAATTGCAATAGTTGCTGCTTTTGTTTGGTTATAATCACAGGGATTAATAACCACCATTCCAGGAAGCATTTTCATCAAACCAATATCTTCCATAATTTGATGTGTTGCCCCGTCTTCTCCTAAAGTTAGCCCAGCATGTGATGCACAAATCTTAACATTTTTACCCGAATAAGCAACAGATTGACGCACCTGATCGTAAACTCGGCCTGTAGCAAAGTTTGCAAATGTACCGGCGAAAGGAATCTTTCCTCCTATTGTAAGTCCGGCAGCAACACCAATCATATTTGCTTCTGCAATTCCGCATTGATAAAATCTATCGGGGAATTCTTTAATAAATGCATCCATTTTAAGCGATCCAATTAAATCTGCACATAATGCT
>MENE01000013.1:16984-26592 GCA_001769005.1 Bacteroidetes bacterium GWA2_31_9b
AAAAACTTTTATTTACTGTATATATTGATTCTTTTATATTTTTTGGTTTGTATATTACCCTATAGTTACCTGGTTGCAGAACAAGAGTTTGTCTTATTGTTTTTTCATTAAAATTGTAAACCCAAATAAGTGAATCAGCAGTTTCCTGATATAAACTGGCAAATCCTGACGAAGGAAATGAGAAATTAGCAATACCTGGTTTTGGAATTTCAAGCTTTGTTGTTGAACTTTGTTCTATCTTAACTTTTTTAAGTGATAATCTAGGAATTGTTAGAACTTCAATATCATATTCGCCTATTAAATATTTTTCAGTTTGTTCGTTATTTTGAACATTAATTGTTTCAGATTTTCCTGATTCTTTAACAAGAATTTTTAAATCCTCGTAAAGATTAGTTCCTGTACTATTAATAGTCAAATACCCTTGCGGGGCATCAATTCCAATAATGTTGTGTTTGCCTTCTGTTAATTTTACATTTTGTTTTTTAATTGAAGGGATTGTATTTACAACAAGATTATATATTGCAAGAGGATCAATAATTAATGTATCAGGATTTCCTTTATGATTGAGAGTATGAATAAAGTTATAACGAACTTTTCCTGATAGATCATCGAAAAAAGTAATATTTACATCTGTTTCTGTTGGATTACCATGAATATCGAGCAAATTAACCTGTGCAGTTGTTGTATTTAATGCTCTGGATATTACGATACTAAGAACTTCGCTAAATTTTTCTTCCTTTGGTGATTCATAATAATGGCCAACACATTCAAATGTTTTTTCAAAATTTGGATCAGAACCAATTCCAATAACAAATGGTTTTAAAACAATACCTTTTTTTTGAAGATTAAGTGAAGCCTGACAGGGATCGCCATCGCATGCTTCAATTCCATCGGTAATAAGTATAATTATATTTCTGCAATTTGTGCAAGTAGGAAAATCATTTGCAGCCAATTCAATAGATCGTGCTATTGGAGTTGTTCCTTTAGGAACTAAATACCTTAATTTTTGTCTTATTTCAGGTGCATTACCTATTTTAAAAGGTACTTCTAATTTTGTGTCGCTGCAATCCTGCGGAGGAACAGGGCTTTGATGTCCATAAATCCTAAGGGCTAGCTGAATGTTTTCAATTTTCTCTAAACTATCAATTATCTGAATTAAATATTTTCTGGCAATATTTATTTTCTTGTCGCTTTCCCATGTTCCATACATACTTTGCGATGCATCAAACACAAAAAGTATACGGTTTAAGGGAGGTTCAGGTTTCTGAGCCTTACCATAAATCGCAAAACAAAACAACAGTATAATCAGTATATTGATTTTATTTTTTTGCAATTAATTTATAGGTATTTGTATTGAAGTTAGTTGATAGAAATGAATTTACTCCATTGATTTTCTTCGTTCGTAATCTTCTTTTTTTATGAGTCCTAAAATTACAAGTTCAGCTGTAGCATAATTTGTAGCTAAAGGAATATTGTAAAGATTACATGATTCAAGTAATATCTGAATATCTTCGTGATGTCCCTGTTTAATAAAAGGATCGCGCAAGAAAATAACGATATCAACTTCTTTACGTTTAATCATGTCGGTAATTTCTAAATAACCGCCAGATTTTCCCGGACTCATGTGCTGCACTTTAATTCCTTGTGCTTCTACAAACTCTGCTGTTCTTCCTGTTGCGATCAGATTTACATCGTAAATCCATTCTCTTCTATCATTAAGAAACTGAACCATTTCTGGTTTCTTAACATCATGTGCAATAATTACAATGTTTTTCATAAACTTAAAATAATTTCATTTTATGTTATATTAAAAGTCTCCTAAAGTTTCATTTAATTGACCCAATGCTTTTTCGAGCTGTTCGTCATTTGGAGCTGAGCCATGCCATTTGTGAGTTCCCATCATAAAATCAACACCCATGCCCATTTCCGTTTTCATAAGTATTACAATTGGCTTCTGTTTTCCGGTTAATGTTTTTGCATGGTTTAAAGTTTTAACCAGTTCTTCCATGTTATTGCCATTTGTTTCCAATACCGTCCAACCGAAACTTTCCCATTTGCCTTTTAAATTACCAAGCGACATAACAACATCAACTGGCCCGTCAATTTGTTGTCCGTTATAATCTACAGTAGATATAATATTGTCGATTTTGTGATGTGCAGCAAACATAGCTGCTTCCCAAATTTGACCTTCCTGTAATTCTCCATCGCCATGTAAAGTATAAACAATTTTAGGGTCATTATTCATTTTTTTTGTAAGTGCTGCACCGCAAGCAACCGACAAACCCTGACCTAATGAGCCTGATGCTATACGAACTCCTGGTAATCCGTCCTTTGGTGTTGGATGACCTTGTAGCCTGGAATTTATTTTACGAAAGCTGCTTAACTCTTTTACTTCAAAATAGCTTGATCGAGCTAAAACACTATACCATACCGGAGAAAGATGTCCGTTTGACAAAAAGAATAAATCCTGATCTTTACCATCCATAGTAAATTTTTTAGGATCATGTTCTAGAATGTCAAAATATAAAGCTGTAAAAAAATCGGTACAACCTAAAGAACCTCCTGGATGCCCAGAACTTTGAGCATGTACCATTCTTACAATATCGCGTCTTATTTGTGAAGCTATTGAATTAAGTTTTTGAATATCTGCCATAAAAATATAAGTTACATAATTAGTTAAGTGAATAAAAACTACTTTTCCTAAAGTAGAAAAAATAGGATGTAAAAGTAAAGATTTTCATCTGAAACTAAGGAATTAAATTGATATTCTTTTTAACATCTTATTAATAACGTGTTTTTGTGAAAAATAGCTTTTTAAGAAGAGTAAAAAGTGTATTTTTGAGCTTCTTAAAAATCAATATAAATTTATAGAAATATGGCATTACAATGCGGAATTATTGGAATAACAAATGTGGGGAAGTCGACAATCTACAATTGTATGTCGAACACAAAGGTAGAAACTACAAGTTTTGCTTTCAGTTCAAATAAATCAAATATAGGAATAATTAGTGTTCCTGATAGTAGGCTTTTAGAGTTAGATAAATTTCAACCTACAGAAAAAATAATTCCTGCAACAGTTGAAATCCTAGATATTCCTGGTTTAACTAAAGGTGCTAATCTGGGTGAGGGAGTAGGCAATAAATTTCTTGCTGATATTCGTAATACAGATGCACTTATTCATGTGCTACGTTGTTTCGACGATCCAAACTTACCTCATATCGATGGTTCGGTTGATCCTGTTCGCGATATTGAAACTATTGATCTTGAATTACAGGTAAAGGATTTAGAATCGGTCGAAAAGAAAATTCAAAGATTGGAAAAGCTTTTAAAAATTGGTGAAAAAGATGCCAAACATGGTATCGATTTTCTTACAGGATTAAAAGATCATTTAGAATCGATGAAAAATGCCCGCAACTATCCAATTTCAGATACTGATAAAAAATTTATTGATGATCTTTTTTTACTTACAATAAAACCAGTTATTTATGTTTGTAATGTTGATGATAAATCAGCTATAAACGGAAATAAATATGTTGATAAAGTTAAAGAAGCATTAAAAAACGAAAAAACAGAAATTATTATTATTGCGGGTAAAATGGAAGCCGAAATTGCAGATCTTGAAGATTTAAACGATAGAAAGGTTTTTCTTGAAGATGCAGGTTTAAAAGAGCCCGGAGTTAATAAGCTTATACTTAGCGCATATTCTTTACTTAATTTATTGTCGTTTTTTACTATTGGTCCAAAAGAAATTCGTGCATGGACAATTAAAAAAGGCATGACAGCTCCTCAGGCTGCAGGTGCAATCCATAGTGATTTGGAACGCGGATTTATTCGTGCCGAAGTAATGAAATATAATGATTTTATTACTTTAGGTACAGAAAACAAAGTGAAAGAAGCCGGTAAATTTCACGTTGAAGGAAAAAACTATATTGTTGAGGATGGTGATATTTTACATATCAGGTTTAATGTTTAATCCTAAATTTTTGTAAATCGTTATACATTTAAATTTTATATTGAATATGTTTAAAAAGGCTTTTATTGATAAATTTATTTTATTAATCGTTTTCCCCATTTTTATATCACATTCAGTTTTTTCACAAAACAATTTTAATAAACCTCCGAAACTAGTTGTGGGTATTGTTATAGAAGAGATGCGTTACGAGATGTTGATGCGATACTGGAATTCATTTGGGAATGATGGATTTAAAAAAATTATTGATAATGGTGCTTTTTGTACAAATGCTCAGTACAATCATTTAATCACTCAGAATGGTGTTGGACAAGCAACTATAGTTACTGGAACAAATCCTTCATATCATGGAATAATTGCTGATACGTGGTACGATCGATTGACTAGTAAGATTATAAATTGTGCCATTGATCCTAAAAAAGAAAATGGTAATTCTGTGACAAACTATTCACCTATAAATATATTAGCATCAACAATTGGAGATGAATTAAAACTTGCTTTTAACGGAAAATCAAAAGTAATTACGGTATCACTAAATCCAATATCAGCGGTAATGTCGGGCGGTAGGTTAGCTGATTGTGCTTATTGGTTTAACGATGATAAGGGAGAATGGGTAACCAGCGATTACTATGCTGATACTTTACCTAGTTGGGTTAAGGATTTTAATAACAAGAAGTTTTCTGATATTTATATGAGTAAAACATGGGCTTCCATGTATTCACTTGACGAAAATTATAAAAATAGCTTACCCGATAACAGCAATTTTGAATTAGGATTTCAAAATTACAGACGAACATTTCCATATGATTTAGCATACCTAAAAAACAAATCAGGTAATTTCAAATATCTTAAATATTCTCCATTTGGGAATACCTCTACAAAAGATATGGCAATATCTGCTATTGTTAATGAACACATGGGACTTGATGAGTATCCCGATTTTATTTCGATAAGTTTTTCAGCAACAAAATATGTTGGTGATATTTTTGGTCCACGATCTGTTGAAATTGAAGATGTTTTTTTACAACTCGACAAAGATTTATCACATTTAATAGAATTTCTTAAAACACAAGTTGGGCTTGAAAACGTATTGCTTTATATTACTTCAGATAGAGGCGTTTCTGATGTACCTGAATATTTGGAATCTAAAAAACAAAATGCTGGAATATTTGATGGTCCTAAATCAACAGCTTTACTTAACAGCTATTTAGGTATTTTGTATAAAGAGGGCGAGTGGATCAATTATTATCATTCACGACAACTTTATATCAATCAACAATTACTTGATGAAACCGGAATAAAACGTGAAGAAGTTCAAGAGCGAATAGCTAACTTTATGGTTCAATATACAGGAGTGGCAAATGCTTTGCCTGCATCATCATTTAATTCAACATATTTTGAATCAGGTATAAATGAGAAAATACAAAACAGTTTTCATCAAAAACGTTCTGGCGATGTTATTTTAAATCTTGAACCTGGATGGATAGAAAAAAACGGAAGTGCTACTGCTTCTGGTTCCGGATACAATTACGATACACATGTTCCTCTAATTTGGTTTGGGTCAAATATTCCACACATTCGCATTGATGATGAAGTTAATATTACTGATATTGCTCCAACTATTTCATGGATTTTAAAAATAAATAAACCAAATACTTCTATTGGAAAGCCAATGAGTAAGTTTTTGAAATAGGATTTTAGCATTTTGTCAGATCAATTTCAAATAATAAAAGCTACTTTCTTTAGTAGCTTTTATTATTTATAGATGTTGCAAGATTTATTTAATATTATTTAAAACAAACAATCGACTATCCCTACTTAATGTAAGAGTAGTTTCCAAAATAACACTTGGAGCTTCAACTGTTTGATTATCGGTCTGAATTGCTTTACCTGTAATTAGGAATCCAACTTTATTAATAAGATCAACATTTTTTACTTGTTTGGCAACAATTAGCTCTCCTTTTGCCAACCATCGTCTTAACTCGGCTTGTTGAACAGATTTATATAGTTTTTTATCAATTATTATATTTTCAGCTAAACGAGGAGCTGCTATTTGCCATAATTTATCTTCAAGAGTATTGTTTTCGTGAACAACCTTTTGCATACAAACCGAAGTTAATCTTAATACTGTAACAGGAGATTCAGCAGTAACTGTTGCTGTTCTGGGAACATTTGTTAGTACTGAAATTTCTCCAATCACACTTCCTTTTCCAAGAATATCGATTAGTTTATTGTGAATTGTAACTTTTACTGATCCACGAGCTATAACATATAAACCATCAACTTGTCCGTTTTCTTTAATAATTTTTTCACCAACGGCATAAATTCGTTCTTGAAATAAGTTTACAATTTTATTAAAAGTAGATTTATCGAGTTCGGCTAACCACGAAATTTCCTGAAGTAAAATTGATTTTTCAAGAGGCATAACTTTTGGAGGCGAATCAATAAGTTTTTTCATTCGTTCTTCAATACTATGAACCATCTTTTCAGCTTCATCGGAACCAATTTGTCCCTTTTTAAGAAGTTTATCAACAGTTTTTAGTTCAGTATTTAAATTTGATCTGATTGCATGCCGTGTTGAAATAGCATCATAAATTTCAGGATATGCATTTTTAAGGTTTCGTAAAAAGGTTAATCCATGTATTCTATTCTCGTTAATTTCTGATTCTACTGTTGCCAAATCCTGATCAAGAGTTAGTTCTTCGGAGGATGAACTTAATACCATTCCTTCAATTAATTTTAAGTTTTCATACTGAGCTTCAACAAATCCTCTGGCAGCATCGTAACTAATAGCAAGACGATCAAAAAAGATCCTTTGTGTCATATTTCTTAAAACCGGAACTAATTGTAATTTTCCTAAAAATCTCGGAGTTTGCCACATTTGTTCAAGATCCTTACGATCCGACAATGAGATTTGACCTTCTTTGTCAATAATTTCATTAATAGCATCGGTTAAGTTTTTAACTGCAAATGGTCCTAAAAGTCCATCTTTAAATTGATTCCAATAACTACTTTTTTCTCTTTCCAGAATCATTCGTCGGGTTTCGAACAAATTTGCATTTTTCCCTTCGTTTAATACAATTTCAATTTCCTCTGGTTTCTCTGGGAGATATTGTGAAACAATATCCCAATTAGCTCTATTTAGGAATCGATCTGCCTTAAGCTTTTCGATAGAAGTCTCTGATGTTTGTCTTAAATAATTCTGTGAGTTTAAAATCATTTTTTGTTTTGCAGGAGGAATCGATGTTAAACCTAATTTGATTAATAAAGCTTTAATTGTTGTAGCATTTATTAATAATGTTAAGGTCACTAATCCAGCAGTATAAAATAAAAACTGATTCCTTATATTTATATCAATTTTAGGTTCAGAGGCAACAATTAATGCTAAGACTAATGCAATTCCTCCACGTAATGCACCCCACCATAATACATAAGAATCTTTAATTGATAGGCCATAACCAGATTTTCTCATAAAAGGATAAAGTAATCCTATAACACCAATTCTAGCGATATGAACACCAATATATAATAGAATAAGAATTATGAAATCAGTTGCAGTAAAAACAACTCTGTTTGCAATAACAACACCCACAATAATAAAAATTAAAGTATTTGCAATAAATGCAAACAGTTCCCAGAATTCATGCAAAAAATGTTCTACCTCAGGACTCAATCTTGTTCTGCCAACACCCGCCATCATAATACCAAAAGTAACTAATCCAATTACCCCTGAAACATGTAAAAAATGTTCTGCAATAAAAAATGTGATATATGCAGCAGCAATTAATATACTTATTTCAACCAAGGCATCATTAAAAACTTTTTTTACCCACATTATGGTTATCCAGGCAATTGTTAATCCAACAAGTGCTCCACCAAGCGAGACTCTGAAGAATTCAAATATTGGAGAGTTTTCACCTCCGTTGCCTGTAAATCCGGCGAAAAAAACCATAAAAAATACGATTGCAGTACCATCATTAAGCATTGATTCGCCTTCTATTAGTGTTCCAAGTTTTTTACTTGCACCTAATTCTTTCAGAATAGCTGTAACAGCTACAGGGTCGGTTGCACTAACTACTGCGCCAAACATCAATGCCATTTTCCATGACCAATTAGGTAAACCTATACCGCTTAATTTAATTCCAATAACTACAGCAGCAGTAATAAAAAGTGCTATTAAGATGCCCGGAACAGCAAGTAGAGTTGCATTTGTGAATGTTTTTTTAAATATATGAACATCAAGAGCAAAAGCGGCATCAAAAACCAATATTGGTAAAAAAACAAACAATATTAAGTAAGGGTCAATATTTCCTGCCCAATGAATAGAATTGCTAATAAAGCTAACATTGATATTGATAAAACCTAAATTCCAATGATCCATAAATCCTAACCTGACAAATAAACCAAGGAGGAGTCCAATTACTAAAAGGGACACAGTATATGGTAGAGGAGATTTTTTAAGAAAATGCCTCGTAGCTGCACCTATTATTAAAGCAAGAATTAAAAAGAAAAGAGGACTCATGTCTCCTGCGTGTCCTTCTTCTTCGTTTTGAGCAATATGTTCACTTTCAGCAGTTATATTGTTTAATACAATTGTATCGTTCTGCTGTATGTGCTCTTGTGCATATAAATTGTTTTGCAAACATTGAGTAGTAAACAAAAAGAGTAGGATGAAAGATATGCGGGTGAATAGTGGTAATATTTTATTATTCATAATCTTAGGTTAAAATGAATAACCAAGTTACAAAAAAAAATTTTAATTGATGTAATTCATCATTTAAAAATAGAATACATTAAATGTAAATTTAAGAAATAATAATTTTAAAAACTGGTAATTATTCAACTGTAACATGTCCCCAGTTTTCACCCTTTCGAATACGGTTTAGCTGAGTATGTGTAATACCAAATTCTTTGGCTAGTTTATATAATTTAAATTTCCCTCTTTTAAGTTTTATCTTTAACCGTATAACATCTGTTTCCGATAATTTCGAGTAATTTATTGTTCCACGTTTGTAGTGTGGATTTATTTTTTGATGTGCAAACATTGTTGATTGAGTAACCCATTTCAGATTTTCTACATGATTATTACTCTTGTCAAAATCTAGATGGATAACATAATCCTGAATTGTATTATCTTTTAATAAAAAATGTTCAGCAACTAATTTATGTATATACTTAGTTGTTCGTTTATCGTTTTTAAGTTTTATATTTAATATTTTATATCCTTTTAAAACAGATCCTTTTAGAATTAGTCCATTTTCTTTATCAACTTTGTAGCTTTTTATTCTGCCATAGTTTGAAATACTATAGTTCTCTGATTCAGCCATTTCGTTAATAACTAGTGGTTTCCATATTTCGTGAGTGAGATGGCTATAAATAGTATTCATTAAATAGTTTTTTAAGTTCTTAAAAATGCACTATTATGACTCTAATTATAGGATTTGGTTTAAAAATGAGAAATAAAAAAACCTGACGAATCAGGTTTATATTTAGCATCTAATCAGTTTAGTTTAAATTAAATATTAAAAGCATGTGTTGTTTCAACTAATTTTTTTAAAATTTTCGAATCGTTTTCAATAGCGGTTCCAACTACAACAATATCAGCCCCTGCAGATAGTGAGTTTTTTATATCATCAGA
>MENE01000014.1 GCA_001769005.1 Bacteroidetes bacterium GWA2_31_9b
AAGCAAATTCTTAAAAGTCTTCGAAGTTTTAATTCCGACGAAGATATTGAAATACGTATTCGTGAATTGCTCGATCACTCAACCATTCTATATAACAAATGTTTGTACGATCAGTGTGTAAAAACACTCGAAAAGGCAAAGCAATTAGCAGAAAGCAACGAAAAAAATATTTTCCTTTTTGAAGTTATTGAGTTTGAAAAACGATTGGTTACCAAATTTATTCGTACCAATATCGAAGATAAAGTAAGTGAAATTATTAAATCATCGGATCAGATTAAAGAAAAAATAAGCAACATTAGTACTTTCTCTAATTTAACTATTAAGCTTTATTCTTTTTACTTAAAAATTGGATTTCTTCGTAATCATACTGATTTTGAACTGGTAAATAGTTTTTTATATTCCACATTACCGGTTTTTCAGGAAGATAAACTTTCGTTCGACGAAAAAATGTACCTCTACAATTCATTTGTGGGTTATTATTTCTTTATTCAGGACTTTGAACGAGGGTATGAATATGCTAAAAAATGGGTAGCTCTATTCGATGATAATCAGCATTTAATTCCAGCAAAGGTTGAAATGTATATTAAAGCGATTAATAATCTCTTAGTGGCTCAGTCGAAGCTTTTTAAATACGAAGAATTTATTTCAACAACTCAAAAATTAGATTCAATTAAGGATATTCCTGAAATCAGATTAACAGAAAATGTTCGTTTACAGTTATTTAAATACTATTCGACTCATAAAATTAACCGATATTTTTTATTGGGAGAGTTTACCGAAGGATCAAAAATTATTCCTGAAATAGCCGATAGTCTTGAGAAATACGAAGATCTTCTGGACACAAATTATATCATAATCTTTTATTACAAGTTTGCCTGTATGTATTTTGGTGATAATAATTACCATAAAACCGTTTTTTGGTTAAATAAAATCATCAATATGAAAGATGTTGACATACGTTCTGATATTCATGGTTTTGCCCGTATATTGAATTTAATTAGTCATTACGAATTGGGTAATTTCGATTTGGTTGATTATTACTTACGTTCGACCTATCGTTTCTTGATTAAAAAGAACGATTTGCATTTGTTTCAAAAGATAATTCTGAAATTTGTGCGTAAATTAAGTTCAATAACCCGTGATCAATTAACCGATGCTTTTAAAGATTTACGTGAGCAATTGTTGCCTTTAAATGAAAAGTTTTACGAGCGCCGCCCATTTATTTATTTCGATATTATTTCGTGGCTCGAAAGTAAAATTGAAAATCGAAGTAATCAGGAAATAATTCGCGAAAAAGTTTTGCAAAAAATCAGCAATAATCAATAAAGACTATAATTAGGTGAAAAACTTATAACTAAGTTTAATTTAAATAGTAATTAATATTTCCAAAATGATCTTTACCAGTCGCCTTTTTATTCGTAACGTAAACTTTCTACCGGGTTTTTCGATGCAGCTTTATTACTTTGCCAACTTACTGTTAATAATGTAATTACTAATACCAGTATTCCAGCCAGAATAAAAATCCACCATGATAGTTCTGTTCTATAAACAAAGCTCTGCAACCATTTTGATGATAAATAATAAGCTGCAGGAAATGATATGATGTAGGCAATTATCACCCATTTAACAAACTCTCCATTTAGCATACTTAAAATATTACTTGATCTTGCACCAAGGGTTTTGCGAATACCTATTTCCTTGGTTCGTTGTTCAGTTGCAAAAACACTTATTCCAAACAAACCAAGACATGATATAAATATTGCAAGAAATGAAAAATAACAAAAAAGCTTGCCGGTTCTTACTTCTGTATAATAAAGGTTATCAAATTGTTGAGCAAGGGTTGTATATTCAAAAGCTCTGTCGACAACTATTTTTTTATACTCTGATTCAATATAACTTATTGTTTCTGCCATATTTTCATTCTTAACTTTTATTAAAAGCTGATAAGTAGGTTCATTAAAAAATGCGGCTAACTTTATTTCTTCTGAGAAATGATGTGAATGAAAATTTTCAGTTACTCCAATTATCTCATAGGGCTTCTCTCTATAAAAGATTCTTTTACCTATAATATTTTCTTGCCCAATATATTCCGCAAATTTTTGATTAATAACTATTAATGAATTACTTGAGTTTTCGTTATTAAAAAACCTGCCTTTTGAAAGTTTTATTTTTAATGTATTCAGATAATCTTCATCTGAATTGATTCTAATTACTTTTAACGTATTTAATGTATTTTTACTATCCCACGACCATGAATCAGGCCATCCTCCACCTATTGGGTCGTTTCCATTCGTAACTGAAACTATATTTGTATTGCTAAGAATTTCATGTTTAAATATTTCTACTTTATCTCCAAGAAAGGATGAGTTAATCATAATAATATTTTCTTTATCAAAGCCAAGATTTTTAGAGTATATAAAGTGAATCTGCTTTAAAATTATACTTGAAAAGATGATAAGTATTATTGAAATTACAAATTGAAGAATTACTAAAAATTTTCTGGGAGATATTGCATTGTAATTACTTTTATTATTTCCCTTTAGAATAAGTCCGGGTTGATACGAAGTAATATATAAAAACGGATATAAGGCTGAAATTAAACTAGTGATTCCAATTATTGCAATTGAAACCAGCATGACTTGTGGATCAAAATAACTAATTTGTATGTTTTTTTCGGTAAGATTATTAAATATTGGGCGAATAACTTCAATTATAATGATAGCCAAATAAAATGATATCATGGTAAATAATATCGACTCGGTTAAGAAGCTAAAAAACAATCTTTTACGACTAATTCCAAATATCTTTTTTATACTAACTTCTTTAATCTTTTTTATCGATCGTGCAGTAGCTAGATTCATGTAATTAATACAAGCAATAAGTAAAATTATTGTAGCAATAAATGAAAGAATATATATGAGTTTCAGGTTACCCTGATTATCGTTATTAAAAAAGGTTAAATCTGAATACAAATGAAGTTTTACCAATGGAAATAAATAAGAAGAATATTGACTTTTATCTAATACATCCTTAAAAATTGTTGAAACTTTTTTATTGATCTGATTTATATCTGAATTTTTATCCAGAAGAACAAACGTGGCATATATTGAAACATTCCAATTGTCCAAATAATCTTTTTCTTCGAGTAAAAAGGGAATAATAAAGTCGAGTTTTAAAGTGGAATTACTTGGAAAATCCATAAAAACTCCTGTTACTATGACAGTTTTAAAAATTTCGCCAGATGCTTTTATTTTTAAAACCTCACCAATAGGATTTTTATCTCCATAAAACCTATTAGCCATATTTTCTGAAATAACAATAGATTCAGGATTAGTTAATGCATTGTTTATATCTCCTTGAACAAAGGGGATTTTAAAAATATCAAAAAAAGATGCATCTACCGAAGCTCCTTTTTCTTTAAAAAAATCATTTTCTTTTTGGATTAGACCTTTGGTATAAAAATATTCAATACGAACAGCTTTTACGATTTCTGGAATATTATTTACAAGATAATCAGCCATTGGTGAAGGACTTTCAACAAAATCTACACTGTTTCCCTGATCATCAGTATTCTTATTAACAAGCATGTAAATGTTATCGGCATTATCATAAAACTGATCATAACTTAATTCGTCCCAAACCCATAACATGATAAGGATTGTAGCTGCTAATCCTAGCGATAAGCCAAATATATTTAGAAGTGAAAAAAATTTATTTTTAAAAATATTTCGGATTACTATTTTAAAATCAAATTGGAACATATTTTACAAGATTTAATAGTTTAAATTCTATACTTTAATTACATATTATTCGTAACGTAGACTTTCAATCGGATTTTGCGATGCTGCTTTATAAGCCCTGTAAAATACGGACATAGAAGAAATAACTATTGCAATTACTATTGATACTGCAAATACCCACCATGATATATTAATAGGATAAGCAAAGTTCTGTAACCATTTAGATAGTAGAATGTATGATAGTGGTGTAGCAATTATACCTGAAATAAGAATAAGATAAATAAACTCATTAGAGAATTGAAAGATAATATTTCTAATATTTGCACCATTAGCTTTCCTTACGCCGATTTCTTTTGTTCGTTGCTCTGCCATAAAACTTACAAGTCCAAACAAACCTAAGCAGGCAATAAAAATGCTAAATGCTGCAAAATATCCCAATAATTTAGTTAAACGTTCTTCATTTTTATAATGTGCATCAAAAATATCATCTACAAATTTATATTCAAAAGGAAAATTTGAAGTCGTACTATTCCATACATCTTCAATTTTTTTAAGAGTTCCAGATATTCCAGTTGGAGATATTTTAATACTTATATTTGATTCCTTATCACCAAATAGAATAAGAAGTGGTTCAATTGCTCCTTGTTGAGAAGCATATATGAAATCATTAACAATTCCAATACATCTATAACCATTGAAGTTTTTCTCAAATACATTTTCAAAACCCATATATTTTACAGCAGTTTCATTTAATAGAAATTTCTTTTTATTCACATCGGGATTGTTTTTTGAAAATCCTTCACCATCAATAATATGAATACCGTAAAAATCGATATAATTGGCATCAACAGTTACATATCTTAGTTTTAATTCCCTACCATCAATTAAAAAATTTAATCCTCCACCAAAACCACCCGGAGCACCAGTACCTATACAAATATCTTCTACAGATGGAATTCTGGAAATTTTTTCTGAAAAAACAGATGCATTATCATATACTTCGGCACTCAGGTTTATTGAAATAATATGATCTTTATTTATTCCTAAATCCATTTTGCGCCAATAGTTTAATTGTTGGTAAACTACGATTGTTCCTGAAATTAATACTATTGTAATTATGAATTGAAATACCATTAATCCTTTTTTGAATAAACCAATTCCTTTAATATGAGTATGTTTTCCTTTTAATACTTTAATGGGAGATACTTTAGTTAAATAAAATGCAGGATATAATCCGCTTATAAATGCTATTAGTAATGCTACCAATATTGAGATAATATTAAACGGATACGCATAAAAAGTTTTTACCCGTAAATTATACCCTAACATATTATTAAAAGCAGGTATAAATAGTTCAGCAAGAATATAACTAAAAATTAATGCCAGAATACTAATTAGAATTGTCTCAACCATGAATTGTATTATCAAACTACTACGGTGAGCACCCAGAGTTTTATAAATGCCAATACTTAATGCTCTTTTTGCAGATATTGATGTTGAAAGGTTTATATAATTTATCATTGCAATTATGATTATGATTAAGACAATCATTAAGAATAGATATACAATTTGCTTTTTACCATGTCTTACATAATCATCTTTGATACTATTGTTAAAATAGATGTCTGAAAATTCCTGAAGATAAAACTTTAAATCTCCTTCAAATCTTTCATCTAAATCTTTTCTTAATCTTTCTTCAAATTCCGTTTTATTTACATTTTTGTTTAACATGATCAATGTTGAAAAGGAACCATTACCATCATCAATTGTAACATCATATTCAGGAAATCCCCATAAAAATTTTATTGAATTGAAATTAGCAATTACATCATGTTTAAAGCTTGAATTGGAAGGATAATCTTCAAAAATACCTTCAACTACATAGTCGTGTGTATTTTCAATTCTCATTACTTGACCTAAAGGATTGGTATTTCCAAAAAGTTTATATGCTATATTTTGTGATATAATAATGGATTGATTTGTACATAACAATTTATTCGTATTTCTTTTTATTATGTTAATCGAAAACATATCCAGATATGAAGAATCAAGGAAAGCAACATTTTCAATTTTTATAGATTGATTATTATTGTATTGGAATATATTTTCTGCTTTAAAATAGTGTGAAATATATTTTACTTCAGGATATTTATTAATGATAAATTTGCCATAGGTTGCTGCAGTATAAGCACTTTTATCATTGTTTTCGACCAATCGATATAAACTGTTTATATTTTTTTGATTGTTATCTACTGTAAGTTCATTGTAAACATACAAGAAAATTAATATTGCTATGGCAAAACTTAAAGCTAAGCCTCCTAAATTAATAAAAGTATATAACTTATTATTAGATAGTCTTTTAACTGATGATTTAATGATTTGTAGTATCATCTTTTCAAATTTTATGATTTGATATTCTCAAACCAATACATATGCCATAGTTAAATATATTCTTGATTATAAGCATTATATGTGTTTAGTAAATACGAACTTTTAAAATAAATTGTTCATAAACTGGACAATAGTTTTCAATAATTGAACAATAACATGTAATTTTATCTAAAATAGATTATAAATAACTAACAATGAAACCTAAATCAGGAAAAATATTGGTTATTGATGATAATGATTATGTGTTAAAAACAATTCATCAATTGTTAAAATACGAATGTGAATCAATAATTACTTTAAAAAGTCCTAATCTGATACATTCTGTATTATCGAAAGAAAGCTTTGATGTGGTATTGTTAGATATGAATTTTAAAGCAGGAGTTAATACAGGTAATGAAGGTTTGTTTTGGTTAAATGAAATATTAAAACTTGATAAGAATGCAGTAATAATAATGATAACTGCTTATGGTGATATTGAATTGGCTGTTAAAGCTATTAAAAAAGGAGCAACAGATTTTATAACCAAACCCTGGGATGCAGAAAAGTTTATTTCAACTGTACTCAATGCTGTAAAAATTAGCCAATCAAAACGCAAAAACGAAATTCTTGAAATTAGGCAAGAGCAATTAAATAAGGATATTAATAAACCTTTTGAGAATTTTATTGGCTCATCGGAAAAAATGAAAGAAGTTTTTTCATTAATCCAAAAAGTTTCTAAAACAGAAGCAAATATTCTAATATTAGGCGAAAACGGAACCGGAAAAGAGCTTATTGCAAGGGGAATTCATAAAATATCGGACAGAGCAAATGAGATTTTTATGACTGTAGATATAGCTTCAATGAGCGAATCAATTATTGAAAGTGAACTATTTGGATATGTAAAAGGTGCTTTTACCGATGCCAAAGAAGATCGAATTGGACGTTTTGAATCGGCATCGGGAGGTACTTTGTTTTTGGATGAGATTGGCAATTTGCCATTATCAATGCAAACCAAGTTACTTACTGTTTTACAAAACAGAAAAATTTATAAAGTCGGAAGCTCAAAAGAAATCCCAATAGATGTTCGTTTAATTTGCGCTACAAATAACAATATTGAAACGTTAATTGCACAGGGACAGTTTAAAGAAGATCTTTTTTACAGAATTAATACTATACAAATTCAATCTCCATCTCTTCGAGAAAGAGGCAATGATATTATCGAACTTTCACAATTCTATTTGAATAAATTTACCGAAAAGTATAATAAAGGAAACATAAAAATTTCTAATGATGCTCAATTAGAACTTTTAAGATATCCATGGAAAGGGAATGTCCGGGAGTTAATGCATACAATGGAAAAAGCAGTAATTCTTTCTGAAAAATCGGAATTAAATATTGATGATTTTTATTTGAAATCATCACATGAAATTGATATTAAAAATAAATCGAATAAGCTTGAAGATGTTGAAAAGAGAATAATAATTGATGTTCTGGAAAAGCATAAATGGAACATTTCTAAAACAGCAAATGAATTAGATATATCAAGAACTACTTTGTACTTAAAGATGAAAAAGTATGAGATTCAATAAGTTTTATTTAATAAGTACTTAAAGTGAGCTAAAATTTAAAGTGCCTAGAGTTATTAAATATGGGGAATAAGCGAAAGTACAAGCAATAAGAAATTCTTCAAGATGAAAATCAGATTATTACAAATAGAATTGAAATATGTAAAAGTTAAGTAGTTAAATCGTGAAGCATCATGAATATCATATTAAATAATTAATCGATGAATAAACAGTTTATAGGTTTTATATAATTAGTGATTTAAACCAATTTTATTCTGATAAATAAAAAAGTAATTTGGCAGAAGTATCTAAAATCCTTGCCATTTAAATTTAAAATGATATGAAGTTAAAATTTTAGGCATTTTAGGCATTCTAAACTTTAGGCAATGAATAGTTATAATAGATTCTATGTAAATATTTTTTTAAGGATAATATTCATAGTATTAACATGTATTTTATTCGTGTATTTAATACAACAGAATGATTTTTTATTTACTGCTGGTTTTGTTGCATTCCTTATTTTATTTCAAACTGCTTTACTAATTAAATACGTTAACAGAACAAATAGAGAATTGGCTGAGTTTTTAATTCATTTACAGCAAGGAGACACATCTGTTATATTTTTAAAAGAAAATATTGAAAAAACATTTAAAGGGCTAAGAGATAGTTTTGAGAAAATAAATTTAGATGTAAAACAGGTTATTACAGAAAAAGAACAAAAAGAGCATTATTTAAATTACGTTATCGATAATGTAAAAACCGGATTAATAGCCTTTAGCGAATCAGGAAATATTGAGTTTATTAATTATCAGGCTAAACTTTTTTTAAATAAAGAAAAGGGCAATTTGCTAAATATTAATAGTTTGGAAAATAAATTTATTGATATCCTTACCCATACTAAAACTTCTGAATCAAAGATTATTAAAATATCAATTAATGATGATTTATTATATCTTTCATTTTCTTCATCTGAATTTAAAATTGGTAGTAAAAAAATAAAGTTATTTACTATTCATGATGTAAAGAAAGAAATTGATGCAAATGAAATAGAATCGTGGCAAAAACTTACACGGGTTTTAACTCATGAAATGATGAATTCTCTTACTCCAATTACATCGTTAGCATATGCAATTAAGCGATATCTAAAAGATGATCTTGGATTAAAGAATCAAACTGAGATTAGCAATGAATTAATTTCTGATATTGTTGAAAATGCTGAACTAATTGAAAATAGAGGAAAAGGTTTGTTAGAGTTTATTGATAATTATAGAACAATTACAAAATTACCAAAACCAAAATTTGAAACACTGGATGCCCAAATCTATTTTAAAAATATTATACAATTATTTGAAAATGAGTTAATTAAAAATAATATAACAATTAAACTAAATGTAATACCAGAAAACCAAGTATTAAGCGCAGATAAAGGTATGCTTGAGCAAGTTATTATTAATTTGATTAAAAACTCAATCGATGCTCTAATTGAGACTCCTAATCCACAAATAGAATTAAATTCTTTTGTTGATGAAAATCATAAAAATAAAATCCAGATAATTGACAATGGTTCGGGAATAAATCCAGATGTAATTGAAAATATATTTGTCCCTTTTTTTACAACAAAAGTAAAAGGATCAGGTATTGGATTAAGTCTTTCTCGTCAAATAATGCACCTGCATGGTGGTAGTATTTCTATGAAATCTACTCCTGAAAAAGAAACAGTTTTTAGTTTACATTTTAATATACCAAACATTTAAATTATTCAATAAATATTCTTCTTGAGAAACGAAAACATAATCAATCAGTAATCAACTATCAGTTACTTAGTGAATAATAACTCTTAACAGAAGGAAGTAAGGTTATGATTAGCAAAACTACACCTAAAAAAGCATAAATAATTTGAATTGGAGCACCATAACCAATCAACATTATTTGTACATCTATCCAAATAATCAGCATTATTGAAATAAATAATGAATAGGTCCATGCCCAATGTTGATCTATATAGAAATTAAATTCGTTCGACCATTTCCAATCAGGTTTGGTAATTAATCCAATAACTACAAATGATGGAAAAATTCC
>MENE01000015.1:0-243 GCA_001769005.1 Bacteroidetes bacterium GWA2_31_9b
GAAATTATTTCATCATACAAAACATACTCTTTTCGCTCTAATGTTAGCTGAGTTGATGCACCACATTCGCAATAAATACAATTCAATGAGCACACTTTGTGCGGAACTAAATCAACACCAAGCGACATTCCCAACCTACGCGACGGAACCGGACCGAAAAGATGTTTGTACATAAATAAGTTTTGAGTTTTGAGATTTGAGTTTTGAGTTTTTTTTTGAGTTATGAGTTTTTTATTGTTAAAT
>MENE01000015.1:262-11013 GCA_001769005.1 Bacteroidetes bacterium GWA2_31_9b
TTACCATTTTATTAATTAGCATATTAGCAAATTAACTAATTAGCACATTAACTAATTACCCCCGATCCAATCAATTCTTCCCCATTGTACCATGCAGCAAACTGACCGGGAGCTATTCCGCGCTGCGGTTTTTCAAACACAATATATAAACCTTCTGGTTTCTTTACTAATGTTCCTTTTTGTAAAGGTTGACGATAGCGAATTCGAATCAGATATTCTCTGGATTCATCAATTTTCATTTCAATATCGTTACGAATCCAATGAATTTCGTCGTTTGTAATAAACAAACCTTTTCGGTACAACCCGGGATGTTCATCGCCACAACCAACATAAACAACATTTTCAACTACATCAATAGCAATTACATACATTGGTTTTCCTGTGCCACCAATATTTAATCCTTTGCGCTGACCAATGGTGTAAAAATGTGCACCACGATGATCAGCAATAACATTCCCATCGTATCTTGTGTAAGAATAAGCCTTTGAAATCTCGGTCAACTCATCAGAAGCTTTTATATTTTGGTAATAAATCTCAGGAATATCAATAATATCACCTTTTTGAGCTTTAAGTTTTTGCTGTAAAAAAGTGGGTAAATCTACTTTACCTACAAAACATATTCCTTGCGAATCTTTACGTGTTGCAGTAGCTAAACCTTGCTCATCGGCAATTTTACGTACTTCGGGTTTTAGTAATTCACCAATTGGAAACAATGCCCGTGAAAGCTGATGCTGACTTAACTGACACAAAAAATAACTCTGATCTTTGTTTGTATCTTTACCTGCAAACAACCGGTAAACCGGTTGATTATTTATTTCAATTATTTCTTTTCTGCAATAATGTCCGGTTGCAACAAACTCCGCCCCCAGCTTTACGGCTTCATCAATAAAAATATCGAATTTAATTTCGCGATTACATAATACATCGGGGTTTGGTGTGCGACCACGTTCGTACTCAGCAAACATATACTCCACAACCCGTTTACGGTATTGATCGCTTAAATCAACTGTATGTAAAGGAATACCAATTTTTTTGGAAACCATTTCGGCAAAAAGCAGGTCGTCTTCCCAGGTACAATTGCTGGTAAGTGTTACCGACGAATCGTCCCAGTTTTTCATAAATAACCCGATTACTTCATATCCTTGTTGTTTTAAAAGATATGCAGCAACACTAGAATCAACCCCACCCGACATGCCTACTACAACAGTTTTCATCAATAAAATGATTTAAAATCAGTTGACAAAGGTATTTAATTTTTAATTACGAATGGCAAATGAAGAATTATGAATTCAGAAGAAATTGCTGAGTATTTTTAGAACAAATAATAATGTTAAAAGTATTTTCCAGCTTTAGATAAAACACATATCAGCAAGAATTACTATTTAAGGCAGAAAATGAAAAAAATGCAACTAATATTCTAAGAATAAATATAAAATTAATCTTTTCTTGATATTTTAAAAGGTTTAGTAGTTTCTTTTACGACTTTTGCACGTCTTGCATGCCTAACTCTTATTGAACCAATTGTTTTTTGCTCACTATGCAACTCACAATAAAAACCTTCTGTAGCAAAATTTTCACATCGTTTACCATTAATTCTTTTAATACATCTTATTTGTTTATCTCCCATTTCCTTAGTTTTTAATTAAAAACTAGCAAATTATATATATGACTGTAAAATAATAATAGCTATAAACCCAAGTAAAATTAAACCACTACCACACATTATTTGTGATAAAAATACATTTTTGGCTTTTTTATCATTTGCTTCAGAAATACTGATAAAAGTTTCTTTCCACATTTTTATTTTGCTGGAAATAAATAAATAATAGTATTCAACCTTAAATTCATCTTCATTTAAATCGCACAAATCATTAAATTCTCTTTCAATTTCTTCGTAAGTTGGCATACCAATTATTTTAATAATCTTCATAGAATAAATACTTAAACTAATTGCAACTAGCAATAGTGCTATTGAGAGGATACTAAATAATATGCAAAAAAAACTTATTGAGCTTAAAAATTCTAATACTTCCTTTTTACAAAAAGAAATAAGTACACCTAATAAAACGCCTGAAAATCCGGCAACTTGTTGAGCCTTTACATCTAATTGATTAAAAGCTCCAATTTTGTCTTTATATTCATCTTCACATGCCTTCAAGACATTTTCGTATAGCTCTTCTTTTTTACTCATATAATTTCTATTATTAAAAACAACAATAAATAAATGAGATTATAAATCATTTATTTGTTTTTCAATAGTTTTATATCTGTCTTTAACATCCTCTCCCATATAATAATCAAGTAAATCCTTTTTCGTTAGTGTTCCATCCTTTAAGAATTTTTTCATGTATTCCTGATTAAATTCCATTAATAACATTGATTTCTCTAATTGTTTCAAAATTGCTTTGTTGTTATCTATATTGCTCTCAACCAAAGATTTTATAGAAAGGATTTCGTTGATATCTTTAATAATCCGATTTACTATCATTGCCAACATATCTTTATCCAAATCAATCTCTTTGGCATTTAAAGCAATATCTCGTGCCAGCATATAGGCAATAGCAAGATTGGAGTAATCACCTTTTTGTGAATTAATTATTGCTACAAAACCAATGGAAGGAATATAACCAACATTTTCAAAGCTCTTTAAAATCGAGTTTTCTACTAGTGAAATATCGAAAACAATAATACTTACTTTTGAATCCCGGTTAGCTTGGGCTTCTATCAATTGACTCCAAGCAGTATCTGATTTTCTAATAAAAATATCTTTGCTTTCAATATCACCTAATCGTATACTTTTATCAAACTTGCATTCTATTGCAATCTTCAAGTCAGGCGAACCATTAACTTCGCAAACAATATCTCCGGTTTTATTCTTTGAAATATACCCTGCCGTATTTCCTGTTAAAAAAGCCCTATCTTTTAATTTTTTTTCTAAAAAGTATTGATTTAAGAATTCAGCTATGTCGTCTTCTGCAAGAACTCCTTTAATTGTAGACTTATAAAACAGCTCCTTTTTCATTTCAAAAATCATCTTCAAGCTTTCCAATTCCGTACCTAATTCATTACTTGTTTTAGATAAGAAAGAAGAAATACGGTCTTCCATTAGAGCCAGAACTCCTATATATATTGCACGGAGCAATTTATCATCTCTTTCGGAGGCAGGGAGTTTATCGAAATAATTGAAAACTATTTGATTTTCGATTTCAAATTCTTTGATTTCGATTCTCTTATGTTGTTGATTAATTTTTATTGTTGACATATTATTTACATTTACACCCTTTTTGCTTTTTATTCACTGCAGCGTAGTATGTTTTACCAGCATTGACCTCAGGGCAAGTACAATTATACTGAAATTTATTTTTGAAATCTTCTATTTTATTAATTATACCAACAATAAATGTTGGAGTATAACTAGAAGAATCACTGCTTTCAAAATGTTCTAGTTTATTCGAAACATCTTTTTCAACAATTAAGATATCAATAAAGTCATTATCTGTAGGTAATGTTCGCATTAGTTTCATAGAAGGAATTTGCCTGTATAATTTCATCATATTCCTTAGATTTGTAATTAAATCATGTAACATTCTTTTATCACGATTATTAGCTAAATCATATTGCATTGGAATTTGAAGTTGTTTATATATTTCTAGCACTATACTTTCAAAATATTTTCGAACCTCAACACCAACA
Source organism: Bacteroidetes bacterium GWA2_31_9b (assembly GCA_001769005.1). Classification (GTDB taxonomy): domain Bacteria; phylum Bacteroidota; class Bacteroidia; order Bacteroidales; family UBA12077; genus UBA12077. The sequence continues at coordinate 3,956 of MENE01000015.1, forward strand.
AGAACTCCATTATTAGCTTTTCTCTTTAACTCTATACCTATTTTAGAAATATCGATTTCTTTTATGTCGACTTTTATATTTGATTCTTTAAATAACTTATAATGGTTCCATTTGACAGAAGATTCTTGTTTTAGGGCTTTTAAGCTTTTTTCTAGTTCCCCATCATGTGTGAACATTATTATTTGCTTACCTTTTTTGTTAGAAATCCTACTTATTTTGTTTTTTATTAATTGTAACAAATATCTCTGATGACCTCCATCAAAACTTGAGGTTATATCGTCAAGTATAATAAATCCACTCGTACTCTTCTTTTTTAAAGCACATGCAAAATATATGGACAAACATAAAGCATTCCTATATGATTCAGATAAAAGTGAAGCAGCTTTTTTTTCACTTATTGAATAAAAATTTTGCAAAAGCATTAATATCTTTTGCCCAGCATCTTTTTTCTCAATACGTGGTATTATCTCAGGAGTCATCATTATTTCTTGAAAAAACTTTTGTGTATCAGAACTAATCTCAGATGCAATTACCTTCATTAATTCATTATTTGAACTAATAAAATTTTCCTTTACTGTTATTATATATTGCGCCCATCTTTCGGAATAATATATGTAGCTTTTAACCGAACTAATTATATTTTCAAATTCCACTATTTCATTAAGATTTGTTTGTATCGTTTTATAATTAGAAAGTTTAGTAACAATTGTTAACAATTCTTCAGGTATCTGCTTTTTTAAAGTTGCAATTTCAGAATCCAAAAGTTCAATTTGACTTTTTAGTAGATTTTGGTAATTATCTAGAAGGTCTGAAAAGTTCATTTTGTTAAAATAATCTCTATTAACTACTTCGCTATTAAAGTAAAATTCATTTATTACTTTTTTTACTATTTTAGATTTTGAAAACAAGTAGTTTTCTGTCGTAATCAAATCACATGTATCAATAAGTACAATAAGAAAATTTTTAAAATCGGAATATTGTTCTTTGAATTTTTTATATTTATTAATTCTAATTTCAATAATTTCAGCAAAGGATTTGTTTTTATTTCCCAGATTAGTTGTATTACAAAGCAAACAAGTATTTTTATCTATCTCTTCAAAACCTTTATATGTATTTATTGCGACATCAAATAATTCTCCTAAATATTTGTCCTTATCATCTGGCAAAACTTTATATGCATTAGTGAATAATTTACTTGCTCTTTTATACTTGGTTTGAGTAAAAAGCATTGTTTTTTTTAATAAGATTAATAATTGCTCATTTTCTTGATTTTTCTTTACTAATTTCTCTTTTATATCATTATACTTAGATTCTTTAGAATTGATACTATCAATTAATTTATCAAAATCAATTTCAATAAAATTTTCGCAAGAAACTTCAGGTATAATCTTATTGATTCCTTTTTCGCATGTTTTAATAATACTTTTAATCTTAAAATTTTTATTAGAATGTCCTATATTTTTCAATCTCTCTAAAATTGTTTCTTTTGAAAGTTTAATTCTATCAAGTGAATCGTTAATTTCAATTTTTTTTGAATTAATATTGAAATCTCTCTCTAGATTTCTGGTAAGTTGACCAAGTTTATCCTGAATTATTGAGAACTTTTCATACCCTATTAATTTAAGAAATGTTTTACCAGCATTTTCGGGTGTATTGTTTATTATTTCAGTGAAACTATTATAATCGAGAAAATTATGTGGATCTTTTAATTGATTGATTAATGATTCAGCAAGTGCTTTATTTGGCGAAACAATTTCCTTAATTCCGTTATCATTTATTTTAAATTCAACAGTTTGAACAACGAATTTATCGTCTTCAAACTGAATGATAATTTTTCCATCTCCTTCGTGAAATAAATTTCTTACTGTTTTAAAATCCTGATTTTCTCTTTCCAATGATTTGAAACATTTTAATTCGTCATTTAGACAATATGACAAAGAATCAAATATTGAACTTTTACCTTCACCGTTGGGGGCAAATATTGAAGTGACACCTTCCGTATTGAATGGTATAACTAAAGGATTTCCCTTATTATTGATTCCTCTAAACCCTTCAATGGATATGGTCTTAATATATTGCCTATTCATTAGACATTTTTTTATTTATAAAATTGTTAATCACGTCTTTAGTAATTTCTCTAATTTCATCAGGAGATTTGTCAATATTTTGGAGTAATATATTTCCAAAATCCTTATCTAATTGTTTAACATATTTCTCAAATTCATTATAATTACTTTCAATTGTTTTGTTTTTGTTAAACAATAATTTAGGTGGGGTTTTTGCCATGTTAATAAATTTAAATATTATGAATAAATTCCCCAGTCTCTTGGAACAACCCATTTAGGAGTCCATGTAATATAATTTCCTGGTTCAAAGTTTTGAGTGGTTAAAGAAATATCAATGACTTGATCGGGTAAAATAGACAGAGTATGCCTACCTTCAGGGCTATTTAAATCATAAAAATGGTATCTATCTAATCCATCTTTGGCTACATTGCCTGGTCCAAAATCAAATGGTATACAAGTTCTTGTAATAGTTCCCTTTGACTTAGAAATAAATGTTAGCTGAATAATCAATCTCTGATTAATTGCTTCAATAAAAGTTTCATACATAATATTTCGTTTTTTAGTTTTAAATAATCAATAAATATCTTATTTATATTTTTGGAAGATTAACTAGTTAAAGGTAAAACAAATAACTAAATAAAGTATTTGTTTTAAAAATGTTTTGTCTTCCCTCCACTTATGTGTGCCTTTTTTTAGTAAAAAGTAACCCAATGTTTCACATGTTTCAAAACATATAATTCTGGAAAGCTTGTGGAATTTAGGTTTTAGATTCTAAATTTTAGACCAAACATTATATCCAGAAAGCTGATAGTTATGAAAAAAATAAAGATTTAATCCATGTAAATCTGTAAAAATCTGCGTTTTCTGTGTTCTAATTTGCATGTTAATAAATTAATTCCTTTCAACCCGGTTTTTTGCTTAATTTTATCAAGATTGATAAATTAGAATTGATAAATGTCGCAACTCACTATATATAAAGCATCGGCAGGATCGGGTAAAACGTACAAACTTACCGAAGAATACTTGTTATTGCTTTTTCAAAATCCTTTAAACTACCGAAGAATTCTTGCTGTTACTTTTACCAACAAGGCTACTGCCGAAATGAAGAGCCGTATTCTGAAAGAACTTTATAATCTTTCAATAGGTGAAAAATCCGGTTATCTTTCATTCCTTAAAAAAACGTTTTCTATTTCTGATAGTGAGGTTCAAACCAAAGCACAACATATTCTTTCGCTTATTTTGCACGATTTTTCGAAGTTTTCGGTTAGCACTATCGATACCTTTTTTCAAAAGATTATTCGCTCTTTTACCCGCGAAGTAGGTATTCAACCCGGATATACCGTTGAGCTGGATCATTCTGAAATTCTGAATAAGGTTGTTGATGAACTATTGCTCGATCTCGATACGAACACCGGGTTGCGTGATTGGCTTGTAAACTTTGCATCAACAAACATTGAAGAAGGCTCGAGATGGGATTTTAAATCGGATATATTAAAGCTTGCTCAGGAGATTTTTAAAGAAGAATACAAGGCTTTTGATCAGGAGCTTATAAGCAAAATGAGCGACAAGGTTTTTCTTACAAATTACCTAAACGAATTGCAGGAAATAAAAGCAAAGTTCGAAAATACATTAGTGAACTTCGGTAAGCAGGGACTACAAATTATTGAAAAAAATGGCCTTACTGTTGAAGATTTTAGTTACGGAAAATCTGGTGTTCCTGGATATTTTATAAAGATTTCGGAGAAAATTGATTTTGAACCTGGTACAAGAACCCTTAGTGGAACAGAAAGTATTGACCCCTGGATTAAAAAAGGTAGTCCTAAAAAGGACATTATAGAAAATGCACTTCATACTGGTTTGTTTGAGCAACTTTTAAATGCTGTCAATTTTTACAACGAGAATTGTATAGATTATTACACTGCAGTAAATATTCTCAGATACATTCATACACTTGGAATTTTAACCGATATAGCAAGCAAGCTCCGCTCCTACTGCGAAGAACAGGGAATATTTCTGATTTCAGATGCTGCCAAGCTGTTACAACGCATTATCGACGACAACGATTCTCCGTTTATCTACGAAAAAACAGGAAGTATCTACAAACATTTTATGATTGATGAATTTCAGGATACATCGCACATTCAGTGGTATAACTTTAAACCATTAATTGGTAATAGCTTATCCGAAGGAAACTCTAACCTGATTGTTGGCGATGTGAAACAATCGATTTACCGTTGGCGAAACGGCGACTGGAAAATACTGGCAGAAGAAGTAAATACCGATTTTAATCAGTTTGCAATGCAATCAAAATCGCTAAAAACCAACTGGCGAAGCAGAAAAAATATTATTTCTTACAACAATTCCTTATTCTGGTACTCGGCACAAATTTTACAGGAAAAATTCAATGTTGCTGCCGGAAATCAGGTTGGTGAATTCGAAAACAAAATCACAAATGCGTATAGCGATATTTCTCAGCTAAACCCTGAGAATACGAACAATGAAGGCGGATTTATACATCATAGCTTTATAAAAAAGGGCGATGACGGTGAAGACTGGAAAGAAGAAGTTAAGTTGCGTATTCCTAAACTGATTGAAAATCTGCAGGACAAAGGATTTCAATTAAACGACATTGCTATTCTTGTGCGTAAAGGCGACGAAGGACAGGAAATAGCCAATACACTTATTCAACATAAACAATCGCTACCCGAAACATCACCTTACCGTTTCGATTTTATTTCGAACGACTCACTATACCTTAAAAATTCGATTGTTGTTCCGTTTATTCTTTCTGTGTTGCATTTCTTGCTCGATAACAGAGATGATATAAACAATGCGTATTTAATATGGGCATATCAAAAAAATGTTTTGCAAAAGAACATAAACGAGCACGAAGCTCATGCTTACCTTAAAAATCATACATCAAACGATAAAGAAACAAGGTTTCAAAAATATTTACCTTCTGAGTTTTTAAACTCTGTTGATACATTAAAACAACTTCCACTGTTTGAGTTAACCGATCGTATTATCAGGCTGTTTAATCTACAGGATTTAAAACAAGATATTCCTTATTTACAAGCTTTTCAGGATGTTGTGCTCACTTTTAGCCGTAACAAATCGGCCGATATGCATTCGTTTATCGAATGGTGGAACGAAAAAGGTGTGAAACAAACCCTTAACATTTCCGAAAATCAGGATGCTATTCGGATTATTACTATTCATAAATCGAAAGGCCTAGAGTTTAAAGTGGTAATTATTCCTTTTTGCAACTGGGAAATTGATCACAAACCATTTCAAACAAATATTTTATGGTGTAAACCAAGTACAGCGCCATTTAATAAACTAGAATTGCTGCCTATAAAATATTCTAAGGAAGTAGAAAAAACAATTTTTAAAAAGGATTATTTTAACGAAAAAGTACATGCTTTTGTCGATAACCTGAATCTGATGTATGTTGCTTTTACTCGTGCTGAACAAGCTCTTTTCTCTTTTTCTCCTGTTAAAGAAAAATTTACAACCTTAACAAGCATTGGGGACCTACTACAATTTGTATATCTGAATTCAGCAAATTACAAAAGTACTGAGAATAAAGAATCTGTTGATTTTATTGATTTTTATGATAAAGAAAATGCAGAGCTAAAGATTGGTAAACTAAACTACTTTAGTGAAAAATCGAAAGAAATGCCCGAAGATATTTTGCTTGAAGAATATCAATCGTTCGATATTATAAATAAACTCCGCATAAAATTACACGACAACTCGTTTTTTACAGGAAAAGAAAGTTCTGCTTTCACACGTGTTAATCACGGAAAAATAATGCACGAAATATTTGAACATATCAGCACAGAGCAAGATATTCCGAAAGCCATTGACAAGTTGATTTTTGAAGGAAAATTATCGCCCAATGAAAAAGAAGAAATATCAGCAAAAATAAATGAATTCTTTAAAAACGAACAGGTTAAAAGCTGGTACAGTAACGAATGGGAAGTAAAAGCTGAAGCAGAAATCATACTAACTGGTGGCAGAATTACCCGTCCTGACAGGGTTTTAATCAGCAACGAAAAAATTGTAGTTATTGATTATAAGTTTGGCGAAAAAGAAGAAGAAAAACATCATAAACAAGTACAATCTTACATGGAAATATTGAAGAAAATGGAAAATAAAACCATAGAAGGATATTTGTGGTATGTTGATTTGGGAATAATAAGAAGCTGTTAGCTTTTAGCTATAAGCTGTTAGCTCAAAATGAATTAATAAAAATAAATATTTATAATTCTTTTGACAGGAAATTAAACATAGATTTTTATGTAAAAAAAATAGCTGGTAGCTAAAAGCCAGTAGCTGATAGCTTGTAACAAAAGAAGTGAAAATTTAATTAACAGAAAAAACATATAGAAAGTAATACTATCAAATGACGAACTACCTCTGGGGCCATAACAGACGATTTAACTCGTACAGCGAATATTTCAGGCAGAACTTTGGTGAAAGGGTTCAGAAAGTTACTATTGATGCCGGATTTACTTGCCCAAACCGCGATGGTTCAAAAGGCACAGGTGGTTGCACATATTGCAATAACGATGCGTTTAATCCTTCGTATTGCAAACCTGAAAAATCGATTAAACAGCAAATAGAAGAAGGAATGGAATTCCATATAAATCGATACCGACGGGCAAAGAATTATCTGGCTTACTTTCAGGCTTATTCGAATACCTATGCTCCGTTGGAACATCTTAAAAAAATATACAGCGAAGCACTCGCTATTCCCGGAGTTGTTGGATTAGTTATTGGTACCCGTCCCGATTGTATTGATGATGAAAAACTCGAATATTTTAAAGAACTATCAAAATCACATTACATTATTATCGAATACGGAGTTGAATCGTGCTACAACAAAACTCTTGAACGTATAAACCGTGGTCATACTTTTGAGCAGTCGGTTGAAGCAATTGTAAAAACCCATCAATTAGGAATAAAAACAGGTGCTCATTTTATTTT
>MENE01000016.1:0-3330 GCA_001769005.1 Bacteroidetes bacterium GWA2_31_9b
TTCGGTAGAGAATTTCCTGATAAAATCTTTTATTACTTTTACATCCTTTCAGAATTTCCTCTTCGCTGAACAAATCAACTTCCATTTTATATATTACTCAAAAACTACCTGAATTGAATTATCCAGTTTTGTTGCAATAAGATTGAAAATACTATTATTATTCTCGTTATTGATTTTAATAACGTCTACCCCATTTTCTTGAACCATTTCAGCATTTATAATCATGTTCATATTCACAAGTTGAAATAAATTAGGAACATGAATACGAATTGTAGCCTTAACTGGATTATCGGTTGAAAGCACAATTTGCTCACTGTCTTGTTTGTTTCGGGCAGTTATTCGAACCTGTTCCTGAAAAGCATATTCAAATATTATAGGTACCTCATCAAATGATCCTCGTCGAAAACTTCCTTCGAGACAAAGTGCGTTTTCGTTTCCATCACCAAGTGAAAGATTTATTTCTATTCGATTATAAATCCCTTGAGGAATATCGAATGAAACATTTTGGTTTGTATATTGATTATGTAATTCTGCTCTCAATGGAGTTGAAAATTCAGAAGTAAAGTAATAATCGTCGCCTTGATCTCTTCTTCCGTCAAACTCGAATGTTTGTACAATTAGGATACCTTTATCAATTGTAAATGAACCCAATTTAGACGACTCATTATGTTGAAGAGATTCCATGGTAAACTCAAAACTTACTTCAACAGGTTTTGTATAGTCTTCCTTTTCGCATGATGAAAAAAACAGGCTAAAAACAACGACTAAAAAAATTATTCCTCTTTTCATAAATCTAACATGATATGTTATTATTAATAAGACGAATTAATTATCACAATGGTTGTAACGAAAGGTAATAAAAAATTTCCAAACAGATAGTAGTTATCTATTTGGAAATTAAATAAATATAAAATTATTTTAAAATAATCCGTGAATCTGAGCGTCAATTTTGCTGATTACAAGACTTAAATCTTCGCGTACTTCGGTAAAGTTTAGGTTATCAACATCAATAATAAGTACTTTCCCTAACTTATATGATTCAATCCATGCTTCGTAGCGTTCGTTCAATCGTTTTAGGTAATCGAGACGAATTGAGTTTTCGTATTCACGGCCTCGTTTCTGAATCTGATTAACCAACGTAGGTACTGATGCTCTCAGGTAAACCAATAAATCAGGAGGTTGAATAAGTGATGTCATCAGGTTAAAAAGAGTAAAATAATTATCGAAATCACGGGTAGACATTAAACCCATTGAATGTAAGTTTGGAGCAAAAATAAAGGCATCTTCGTAAATTGTTCTATCCTGAATAACAGTTCGTCCCGACTGGCGGATTTTTAATATCTGGTTTAATCTGCTGTTTAAAAAATAAATCTGCAAATTAAATGACCAGCGCTGCATATCGTCGTAAAAATCATTCAAATAAGGATTCTCATCAACATCTTCGTAATGGGCTTCCCAGTTATAATGCTTCGAAAGTAATCCGGCAAGTGTGGTTTTTCCCGAGCCAATATTTCCGGCAATTGCAATATGCATTGCCCCTGTTTTAATTGTTCTTGTCATATATAATTATTTATCAGCCATTTGCGTTCTGATTAAACAAATTGGGTGTGTTTTCAAATAATGTTGGGTAATCTTCGTCAAACTTCTTTAACACCGAACCAATAATCATCTCGCGCATGAGTTTTGACCTGTTATTAATTTTATACTTCTTACAATAATGATTTATTGCTTGAATCTCTTTTTGATTAAATAAAATGGTACTTCTATAGACCCTTTTTAACTTATCGTCTTTTTTTTCAGCTTTCCTTTTTTTCACTATAAAGTTAATTATTTGTGATTAGTTTATCTATGTTATATAATGAAATTCTATTTTTTGTTAATAAAAAAATGGTAGCGCCTTCGAGCCTGCAATTTTTTACATTGTTTTCGGGCAATTGAACAGTTTCTGTTTCGAAATTTAAGGTGTTATAAATTTTTAATTGATTCCCTGAAAGATAAATAATATGGTTCTCAATTATTTGGAAATGTGAAATATCAAGCAAAGGGAAAAGTTTAATAAAAGTTCCGTAAGTATCAAACTGATAAACGCCCTTACCGTTTATTCCCAGATAAATGTATTCGTTTTTTTCTGTCAAATAAATTTGCGAAGGCTCAAGCTCTTCAATCATTGATTGTAATGATGCGCTTTTTTGAGTTTGTTTCAAATTTTTATCGATATATGCTAGTTGATACAAATCAAGATCAAAAATCCAAAAACCTCCATTTATTGATGAACATACTGCCCCAACTGTATAAAATCCAATATCGTTTAAATGTACGGGGCTGCTTATTTCGGAAAGTTGATTGTTTAAAAAAACGATACTGTTAAAATCATTATAATAAATAAGTGTACGAAAAGGATCCGATGTATCAACGGATTTTATTTGACCTGTAAGCGAATTTGAATAGGAAATTATTGAGTTGTTGATAAACGATATTTTTTGAATCTCGTTTTTGTTAAGTACATAAATGTTTTTAAACTGATCTGTAGTTATATACTCAGCATTAATTTGATAATCTTTAATAAATTTGAAGTTATTCTCTTGTTGAGAATGAATTGATAAAAAAAGAAAAAACAGTTGAATGAATAAGGTCATGAGTTTGTTACATCTTATCGTTTAATATCAATAATTCATCAATATATTGCCTACTATTTGCGAGCCGTGGCACTTTGTTTTGTCCTCCGATTTTCCCTTTTTCTTTTAACCATTGGTAAAAGAGATTCTTTTTTGCTTTTGTAAGTACCAGTCTGTTTAATGAAATATTTTTATACCGTTTGGCTTCGTAATCTGAGTTTACTTGCTGCAAAGTACTATCAAGAATATTTGCAAACTCCTCAATATCTGCCGGTTCCTCTTCAAATTCAATGAGCCATTGATGACCTCCATTATTATCTGTTCCCATAAAAACGGGTGCAGCTGTATAATCTTTTACCATTGCTTTTGTTTTTTCACAAGCTACTTTCAACGCTTTTTCTGCATTATCAATAATAACTTCTTCGCCAAATGCATTAATAAAATGTTTTGTTCGTCCGCTGATTTTTATTTTATGAGGATATTTCGATGTAAAAATTACTGTATCGCCAAGCATATAACGCCATAATCCTGCATTTGTAGATATTACAATAGCATAATTTGTATTCAGCTCAACATTATCGATATGAAGCGCTTTGGGATTTTCTTTTCCAACCTCATCAAATGGTATAAACTCAAAAAATACTCCATAGTCAAGCATTAAAAGCATATCGTCGCGAGTAGGATAATCCTGTATTGCAAAAAATCATTCAGATGC
>MENE01000016.1:3343-15468 GCA_001769005.1 Bacteroidetes bacterium GWA2_31_9b
ATGTAATTCATTTTCTCTTTCAGAATCAGCTTTTTGAATTGTTCGCGATATGGCTGAAAACTTACACCTCCATGAATAAACAGTTCAAGGTTTGGCCAGATATCAAGTAAATTTTTCTTGCCGGTACTTTCCAGAATATGTTTTATTAATACCAATGTCCATGATGGTACTCCTGCAATACTGGTAACATTTTCGTTTATGGTGGCTGATGATATCTTTTCAAGCTTTTCTTCCCATTCGCTCATTAAGGCTATTTCCTGGCTTGGGGTTTTAATAAAATGAGCCCAGAATGGAAGATTTTCTATTAATATAGCCGATAAATCTCCGTAATAGGATTCGTTACTAATTTTATTTATTTGATGACTTCCACCCAAGGTTAATCCTTTGCCTGAAAAAAGTTCCGTTTCAGGATAATTGGCTGTATAAATTGCAAGTGTATCTTTCCCTCCACGAAAATGACAATCTTCAAGGGCTTCGCGCGATACCGGAATAAACTTACTTTTATCGCTTGTTGTACCCGACGATTTTGCAAACCATTTAATTTCACTGGGCCACAAAATATTTTGTTCCCCTTTCATTAATCGTTCAATATATGGTTTTAAGGTTTCGTAAGTTTGTACCGGAACTCTTTGTTGGAATTGCTCAATACTTCGAATTGTACCAAAATGATATTTCTTACCAAATTCGGTGTTTTTTGCCTGATTAATCAATTTAAAAAGAACTTCCTGTTGTGCATCAAAAGGAAACTTTTTAAATAAATCGATTTGGTATAATCGTTTAAAATTTAGCCAGGTTACAATTGAGTTTATTATTTGCATTTTATTCCTTTAAAATCAAAAATTACTGTAAAAATAAAACCAAATATAACGAATATTTGGTTTTATATATATTTTAAAGAAACAGAAAAATCGATTTATTAGTTCTGCATTTTTTTAAGTCGCAAACAAGCTTCGGTTAAAACATCGTTTTCACAGACAAAACTTAAACCTAAAATTTTATTATCAATTGAATCATGATAAAAAACCGATAAAGGAAATAATGCTACTTTATAGTTATCCACTATTTTACGTGCAAATTCAGTATCTTTTTCATCACTCAACGATTTATAGTCAAGTAACTGGTAAAAAGTACCTCGTGAAGGAACAAGTTCGAAACGTGAATCCATTAATTGAGTTAATATCAGGTTTCTTTTCTCCTCATAATGGTTGGCTATTGCACAATAATCTATTGTAGATTTTAGATATTCTGCCAGGGCATATTGCAACGGAGCATTTACAGAATTAATTTGAAATGCATGGGTTTTACGAATCTGACTCATAATTTTTTCAGGTGCCATACAATAACCTATTTTCCATCCCGGAATATTAAATGTTTTTCCAAATGAAGAAATTATAATACTTCGTTCGGCAAGTTGAGAATTTCCTGCAATACTATGATGAGTTTTTTTATCAAATATTAGATGCTCAAACGACTCATCGCTTAAAACCATTATTTTTGTTCCATTAGTAATCTTACGTAATTGAGCTACATCCTCTTCGGTAAATATTGCTCCGGTTGGATTATGTGGAGTATTAACAATTATAAGTTTTGTTCGGCTATTAATAATTTTTTGTACTTCTTCCCAATCAATATAATAATTCGGGCGTTTAAGCTGAACAAATACCGCTCTACCACCATTACTTACAATTGCTGGTACATAGCTGCTGTAAGCAGGTTCAAATAATACAACTTCATCTCCCTCACCAATAAAAGTACTTATTGTTGTATATATTGCCTGTGTTGCTCCTGCTGTTATTGTAATTTCATTTATCGGACTATAATTTATACCGTATTGATTTTTTATTTTCTCGGAAATGGATTCTCTTAGTTCCAATAATCCATCTGCATGAACATATTGATTCAATTCTTTCTTAATATGTTTTATTGCCAAATCTGTTAACTTCTGAGGACATACCATATCGGGCGATATCTTTGCAAGATTAATTATATCGCTATTTTGAGTTAATTCATCAATTACAGTAAAAATATCTTTCCCTAAGTTTTTTAACTTTGTTTTTATCATACCCTATTCCAATCTTTTTAAGGAGTGCAAATTTAAAAAAATATATTTAGTTTGAAGTCTTTAAAATAATTTTGTTATTCAAAGATTTATTAATGCCCTGATTACGTTCATGTAAATCAATTCAAATATATTTAAGTGCAAATTTTAACCGAATTTTTTAAAGATGATGCTCTTTATTCTTCTTTTTGGTAAACAGTAAAGGTTCTTATATCAATACTATTTTATGGAGGATTAATGAAATACTTCTTTTAAAATACTTAATGATTTTATATTTGAAACACCATCGTTATGCAAATAGTAATATTCAATAACTTTTTCAAGAATTTCCATTCGTTGATTATAATTCATTGCTACATTTTCATTTTGATTTTCGGAAAATGGGATGATTTGACTAAATAATTGACTTAATTCCGGATGCATATAATGGGTGTGCAGAGGTTTTATCTGTACAAAGCTTCCGTTTTTTAAATCAAAATAACAGTTCTCCTCAGAGTATTTATTGCCTGGGAAAAATCCCAGGTATTTTGTAAGTTGGATTAAAAAATAAATATGGAAATTCTTCACCCCTTCGTCCTTAACATCAAGTATTTGAATTGTATGAAATAAGAATACAAACAATTCCTTATTTGATTCTTGCTCACGAATTGTTTTATAAAGTACTTCAGCAATAAAAATTGCTATAGAACTTTTACGTAAATCATAAGGTATCGTTCTAAAAATAAAGGCATTCTGAATTTCTTTTACACTATGTAATTCGCGATTTTGTTTGTAGTAAATTTCCATATCGAGCAAATAAAGTGGTTGTAATATATTTGCTTTTATTTTTGATTTTTTACTTCGCACTCCCTTTATCATGAAAGATTGACGACCAAATTCTTCTGTAAATATTGTAGCAATTATACTCGTTTCAGAGTATTTTATATGATGTAAAACTATTCCTCGCGTTTTAAAAATCATGTTTTAAATTTATAAACTTCAAAATTATTGAAACTTTGCTTTTAATTTTTATGGTTAGTGATTATTTTTGTAAATATAATTTAGGTTAAATTATCTAATGTTATAATCATTTGCTTATATTGCAATTGAATATCTAAAACTTGTTCAACATAATGGTATATTATTTGTTTAAGTTTTTTTCACTCAAAATACCATTTATTCATTGAATATTTAAAAATATAATATTCTCAATCATGAAAACAAAATTACTTATCGTACTCTTACTTGTATTATTTTCCTTTTCAGGAATTGGACAAATAAGTTTAACACAAAAATTCACAAAAAAAGGACATAAAGTTCTTTGTATTGCTTACAGTCCCGATTCACGATATGTAGCAACTGGAGGAACTGACGACCGCATTGTATTGTGGGATGCTAAAACAGGTAAACCCCTTCGTGAAATGATGAATAAGAACTGGGCATTAGCAGTTAAATTTACTCCCGATGGTAAATATATTGTTTCTGCTGGTCGTGAAGAACGCGTTCGTTTATGGGATGTTAATACAGGTAAAATGGTACGTGAAATAAAAGGGCACCGCGACCAGATTCTTGCTATGGATATTAGTCCTGATGGAAGATATGTAGTTACAGGGAGTATTGATAAAATGGTAAAACTCTGGGACATTCAGATGGGTGTTTTCTTAAAAGATTTTAAAGGTCACCGCGATCAGGTTTCATCTGTTGCTTTTAGTCCCGATGGTAAAAAAGTCGTTTCCGGAAGTGCCGATAAAACTATTCGTGAATGGAGTGTTCCCGATGGAATTGAAGTTCGTTTGATTAAAACAAAAGCTTGGGTTAGAGCAGTTGCTTACAGTCCCGATGGACAATATATTGCTACAGGAAGCGATAATAAGAAAATCCAGATTTGGAAAAATGGAATTGAATATAACACTTTGCTTGGTCATAAACACATCATTTATAATCTTGCTTTTAGTAACGATGCCAAATACCTTATTAGCGGCGGACACGACCGATTCTTTATTTTATGGGAAGTTGAAACCGGACGAATTGTTTACAGCTCCGAAAAACAAAAAGATAAAGTAGCTTATGTAAATTTTAGCCCCGATGGCACAAAAGCAATAACTTCTGAATTCACTTTCGACATGAATGTTTGGGATGTTTCATCATTAAAAATTCCGGGAACAGCAATAGCAATGAAATCTTCTTTGGAAAAAGAAACTGAAGATCCCGATGATCATTTATTAAAAAACAAACCTGTAACTACAATTACCAAACCAGTTACAACTGCCGTAGGTCCGGGAATAATAGATGTTGATGTTATAAAATCAATTGGAATTAATCCAAACCCCAATCGCTATGCTTTAATTATTGGCAACGAAGATTATAGTAGTTTTCAATTGGGATTACGTTCGGAAGCTAATGTTGATTTTGCTGTTCGCGATGCTGAAATGTTTCAGGAATATGCGAAATATATTTTGGGAATACCTGAAGAAAATATCATTTTTTTAACAAATGCACGAGCTATTCAAATGCATAGAGCATTAAATAAAATGAATATGATTGCCAGTATAACCAAAGGAAAAGCAGATATTTATTTTTACTATGCCGGACATGGTTTCCCCGATGAAACTACTCAGGAACCTTATATTATTCCTGTTGATGTAAGTGGCGGAGATTTAGAGTTTGCATTAAACTTAAATGATGTTTATGCAAAACTTACCGAATTTCCTACCCAACGAGTAACGGTATTTCTTGATGCTTGTTTTAGTGGTGGAGCTCGTAACCAAGGTTTGGTTGCAGCCAGAGGAGTTAAAATTAAGCCAAAAGAAAATATTTTTAATGGCAATATGGTTGTTTTTGCAGCCAGTAGCAGCGATGAGTCATCGTTACCATACAAAGACAAAAAACACGGTATGTTTACATATTACTTGTTAAAAAAATTACAAGAAACCAATGGAAATGTAACATATAAAGAATTGGCAGATTTTATTTCAGAACAGGTAGCCGTTAAATCAATTTTAATAAACAATAAAGAACAAAATCCACAAACAAACATAAGTGTTGATTTAAAAGATACTTGGTCAACATTAAAAATTAATCCATAGTATTTTAAATTAAATAGTATAAAGCGAAGCCAACAAAGTTTCGCTTTTTTATTAAATAATTTTTTACCTTAAAAAGGTACAACTTAATTTTAACAAATTAGAAATATAATTTGATAATACTAATGATATTAATTAGTTATGTGGCATTTAAAACCACACACCTTCACAAAATTTATCATATTGTATTGGTATTATTCCATAATAGATTAATCGACAGATATACAAATTGTTACTAAAGTGGCGGGTAAATGGCGGGTGTAAAACAGTTGAAAAACTTTCACAATAAAATATTACAACCTAAAATTGTTGAAAATATTAAAACAACTATTATGAAACAACCGGAATTAGGTAAAAAGATTTCTGAGCTTAGAAAAGCAATGGGATTAACACAAGAAGAGCTTGTAGAAAAATGCAACATTGGAGTAAGAACAATTCAGAGAATAGAAGCTGGTGAAGTAACACCGAGGTCATACACTATCAAGACAATTCTTGCTGCATTAGAATCTAATATTAAACTTGTATCCGAAGATGATGATAAATCGAATACTTTCACAAAATGGCTAAAACGCCTATTTCTAATTGATGTTGATTTGGATGAACCATCAGAGTTTTTTGTAAAACAGTTAAATGTTGCATGGATAGTTGGGTTAGTATATTTTATCCTTGGTATTTTAGAAAGTACTTCTGATTACTTTATGTATGCTAAAGGATTGGAAATTTTTAATAAAACAGTGTTTATAATTTTAAAATTAGCTGCACTCATCTCCTTTCTTTATTTTCAGCGTGGATTTATACTAATAGGTGGATTTTATAAGAATTACTTGCTCAAAATAACTTCCTATCTTCTTATTGTTAGCACCATGTTAATTATTGGATATGAAATCGCTTCTACATTTTATAATTCTATAGAAAAAGAATATGTTATGGGAGGAGCTGCGTTAACTTTTGGCTGTATTTGCGTTGTGCATGGCATAGCTTTAACCCGGCTTAAAAATTTAGTAGGCAGTATAGCTAATTATGCCGGAGTCTTTGAGATAATCTCAGGATGCTTTTTAATCACTGTCATTTTCTCATTTATTGGCTTCTTTCTCACTCTACCAGTTGAATTATTTCAAATATTTACACTATATAAAGTGATGGAGTTAGTTCAAACCAAACAAAAAGAACTAAATATTGCATAACTTATTTAATAACTATAAAATCGATAACAAAATGAAAAATATAATTCTTTCAATAATCATACTAGTGGGTTTAAATACTGATATTTATTCTCAATGTTCATGTCTTTCGCTTCGTACTTCCAATCAGATTGTATTTGGTCGCAATCACGATTATTATAATCCTTATGCTGTAATTATATTCAACCCTAAAAATCAGCTTAAAGTTGGAGTGCCATTGCCTGGAGAGCATATTGTAGGCTGGAAAGCTATATATTCAAGTATTACTATTAGTTCTATTGGAGTAGGTTTTGCAAATTCGGGAATGAATGAAAAAGGCTTGGCTATGGGGCATATGGGCCTCAGGGAAAGCCTTTATCCAAATAAAGATGAAAGGCCGATAATTATGCCAGAGCAATGGATACAATACATGTTGGATAAATGCGCAAATACGAATGAAGTTATTCTGGAGGCAAAAAAAATAAGAATTACGAATAAAATGGGCGATGGAGAACATTTTTATATTTGTGACAAAGAGGGTAATGTTGCAATTATTGAGTTCCTTAAAGGTGAAATGGTTGTTTATAACAATAACGACATGCCTTATACCGCACTTTGCAATGATACATATGAAAAATCAATGAACGATATAAAAAAGTACAAAGGACTAGGAGGAGACAAAATTGTTTTAGATAGAGTTACTGTTTTGAATGAAAATGCTATTCCTGATGTTATGGCAATAGGTTGTACTAAAATCAACCAGTTTTACACAAAGGAAAATAAAAGTTTAGTTACGGATGCATTCGATATACATTATGCCATGCAATGTCCCGGCAATGCCAATGCTCCACAATTTGAAAATAGTGAGACCCAATACACTACTGTATTTGATGTTACAAATCTAAAATTGTTTTTCAGGACAAAACTAAATCCGACTATCCGAGAAATTAATTTTAAAGATTTTGAAGATAATTGTTTGACTAAAGCAAAACTTTTAGATATACAAACTCCTTCAGAAGGGATTGTAAATAAATCATTTGTCGATTATTCGATGCAAGAAAATGCTAAATGCATTTATAAATTTTATGAAAACGAAACAAATAAAATGCCTAAAGAAGAAATGGAATTTATGAGTTTTTATCCTGAGATGTTTCAATGTGAAAAATAAACACCACACAACACGACATCAGAAAAAGTAATAGTTTCAGTGATTTTTATGTTATCTATTACTTTTTCAAACTTTATTAGCAGCTGTAAGATCTAAATCACTACCGATAAATGAACAAAACCTTGCCGAAGAATGTTGGTAATAAGGCTAAAACGAAAGTTCAGCCCAATTTGGTTCTAACCAATTTTAAAATATTACACGTAAATAGAAATAATACATTTTGACCATGGGAAATAAAAAAGAGATTTCACCTGAATACCAAAATGAACTAATTCGAACATTAAAAGTTCGTTTTGAGAAAAACATGAACCGTCATAAAGATCTTGATTGGGATAAACTATTTGCAAAATTGAAAGAACACCTGTCAGATAATCCCGATAGTTATCATACTGAGAAAATTTGGTCACTCAACGAAATGGAAAGAACCGGTGGTGAACCTGATGTTGTTGGTTTTGATTATAAAACAGGCGAATACATTTTTTATGATTGTTCAGCCGAAAGCCCAAAAGGTCGCAGAAGTGTTTGTTACGACCGTGAAGGACTGGAGTCAAGAAAAGAACATAAACCTGAAAATAATGCATTAGATATGGCTGCTGCCATGGGAATTGAACTTTTATCAGAAGAACAATATCGGGAGTTGCAGACACTTGGAGAATTCGATACAAAAACATCGAGCTGGGTGAAAACTCCATCAGAGATTAGAAAACTTGGTGGAGCACTATTTTGTGATCGTCGCTACAACCATGTTTTTGTATATCATAATGGCGCTGAATCTTACTATGCCGCAAGGGCGTTTCGCGGATCGCTAAGAATTTAATCACGATAAGTATGGGAGTTGAAATAAACGAATAAACGAATAACCCATTTCCAAATTCCTTTATTTTATTACTAATAACTTAGTTACGTGTGTTTTTGAACCATCGGCATTTGAACAAAATACAAGGTAAATACCTGTACTAACTCTTTGTCCCGAAAAATTTTTACCATTCCAAATTGCTTGACCACCTTCGGCAGTGGTTTCATAAACCAAATTTCCACTAATATCAGTAATCTTTACATTAACATCAGAAACTAATCCCCGAATTGTTATATCTCCTAAATAATTTTCACGAACAGGATTCGGATAAGCATATACTTCACTAAATTCATCACTTCCCCGAGTTGCTGTACCCCTGTAAGATATTAATCCTTTTTCGGTTGCAAAAAACACCTCTCCGCTCTCATGATCTATTCCAATATCTAATATTCGATTCGATAATAACGGGCTGTTTTCTTCGGTAAAATGATTCAATTCTTCAGTTCCGTCTTGAGAAACAAGAAAAACTCCTGAGCTATTTGTACCGATCCACTTACGATTTGCCCCATCAACAGCAATTGCTGTAATCATTTCAGTTTTTAATAAAAAATCTGTAATATCGTTAAGTGAAATTAAAATTCTACGAGCATAAAAATTACTACCCTCGAACACATTTTCAGGATCAAAATAAACTACAATTCCCTGATCTGTACCAACCCAAATATCACCATCAAGATCTTCTGCAACAGAGTATACATCGTTTGTAATTAATTTTCCGTTTTCGTCAAGAATACTTACTCTTTTATAAGAATCATCGGCTTCATTATCAATGGTACTATTCTCATTAAAAACAAAAATTCCTTCACGACCTGGAAGTACAACCCACTTATTATTATCATTAGTAACAATGACATCACTTACTCGTACATTACTTATTTCGTTGTCGTAATTATAACTTCTCCATTCGCCATTTGCTTTTTTTACTGCAATAATATTAGCAACACCTGAATTTGTTATCCAAAGATTATTGTCGCTATCGAATGCTAATCCTCCAATTCGAATATTGTTTTCTCCTGAAACAATTGATTGTAGTGTACTGTTTGTGGTATTAAAGGTGTTTATAATTTCATTGTTTAAATATTCGACTAAACCATAACCCCAACTTCCTGCATAAAAATGATTATTGTTTTGGGGATCAATACGTGAAACAACAATGTCTGGTGCATTATAATTAATAACTGTATTCCAATGCTGATTGTCAAAAGAGTAAACCATTCCATTCGTAAATACATTGTTACCCGAAGGATTTATTCCTCCTGCAGAAACCAGAACGCGTCCATTATTAGTTTCAACAGAAAAACTTTCTGCGGCATAAGGTGCATTGGGAATAATAAAATCTATACTTGTATTACTTAATTTAATCAACCCGTTTCCCAGATCCGAAATCCAATAGGTATTATCATCAATAATAACATCTGAAATATTTGGATTTGTATAGCTGTTTGTTCGGATAGAATCATTAGGACTAAGATCTTCATTATAAACAACAAGCTTATTATTGGCTAAAAGAAACAATTCATTGTTTTGTTTTTTTATTTTTCTGATTTTTGAATAACTATCTGCGAAGACTGTCCATACATTATTTGTTTTTTGATATGTGGTATCGTTTACACTTTCCGACGAATAATTTACAAAAATCGATTCATTAAAAATTTCAATGGTGTTAAAATTTTCGTTATAGTTTGGGATATCCGATTGTAATTCCCAGTTTGCAAAATCAACAAGATTGGAATTCAAATAATCGCCTTTATAAATTCCTTGATTTGTTGCTGCGTAAATATACTGTCCATCGAATGCTAATTGATTAACAAATACTTGAGAACCCAAATCTCCAATAAAATAGGTGTCTTTTATTTCTTTTTTACTCATATTAAAAACTACAATTCCAAATCCACAAGATAAAAAGGCATATTCATTAATAAAAATTACATTGTTAATCGATTTGCTTCCGGTTATAACTTTGCGTTTTATATCGGAGATATTATATATATCTTTTCCTTTGATTAAATCAATATTTCCATTTGAATAGCCTACAAAAAGAGTATTGTAATTACTTGTAAAAGCTATTGCAGATATTCCAATATCAGAAAGGCCGTTCACTTTTGTAAGTTTTTCAAAACTCTCAGAGTTCTTATCAAAAATCATAAGTCCATATTCAGATGCTGCATAAATTTTACCTGATGATTGATCGATATGATTTAAAAACGTGTATGGTAAATGATCGCGCCACTCACCAATACCAATCTGCGCTATCGATGTTGAACCGAATATAAATGATAAGGTTACGATAAAAAGAGTTATTTTTTTCATTTTCATTGTTTTCTTATAAACCAATAAAGTAGATCATTTATTTTGTTGGTTTAATTTAAATCTCGTTTAATAAAAAACGTACAAGCTTTTGGCTAGCCATTGCTCTATGGCTTATTTTGTTTTTTTCAGATAGCGACATTTCTGCAAACGATTGATTGTATCCTTCAGGCAAAAAAATTGGATCATAACCAAAACCATCATCACCGTGTTTTTCTGTTAGAATGGTTCCATTTACAATACCTTCGAACTGAGTTTCTTTCCCTTCAATTATTAATGAAATTACAGTCCTGAACCGTGCTTTCCGATGATTTATACCTTTTAATAATTTTAAAACTTTAATAATATTATCTTCTGAATTCTTATCCGGCCCTGCATATCTTGCAGAAAAAACTCCCGGCTCGTTATTTAAGTATTCTATTTCTAACCCGGTATCGTCGGCAAAACAGTTTACTCCATATTTATTGTAAATGTACCATGCCTTTTGAGATGCATTTTCATTAAGAGTGGTATAATCTTCAGGAATTTCATCTTTACATTGAATATCATCAAGACATAAAAGTTGAATTTTATAACCTAATAAGTGTTGAATTTCATTCAACTTATGCTTGTTGTTTGTTGCAAATAAAAGTTCCATAGTAAATTAAAAAAAGTGGATGCCTTTTTTGGTCATCCACGAAGCGTTTATTAAAATTTATAAATTAATTAAAACCGTGAAATTTTGTAAGATCTTCTCTAGGGTTAATAACCATAACCGGAATTCTAGCACTGTTAGCAATTATAAACTGCTCTGAAGCACCAAGAACATAGTCGGCAAACCCAATATTTTTAGTTGAAACAATTAAAATAATGTCTGCATCAATTTTTTTTGCATAATCGATTGTTTCAAGAGCAAAATTTTTAGACCCTTCAGCAGTTTCAATTTCATAATCCATTCCTTTACCATCCATAAATTTTCTGGCAAACGTTATGTTTGCTTTAATTTTATTTATGAATCCTACATCAGTGGTATTTGGTTTTATAATATGAAACTTGGGTGAAAAATAATTATAAAAATAGCTGGCCCAATTTAGTTTTTCTTTATTTTCCCATTTAAAATCAATAGGAAAAACAATGTCTTTTAAATCAGAATCTTTGGGTGCTTCCTGAACAACAACAAAAGGAACTAGTGAACTAACAATAACTTTTAAAGCCCAGCTACCAGTAAGTTTTTGCATACCACGTAATCCGTGAGTTCCCATAATTACAAGTTCAGCATTTATTTCTGTTGCAACCTCACCTATTGTAGTAAAAATACTACCTTCTTTAACAATAGCGTCAATTTCCAACCCATTTTTTCCTTTATTTTCTTTGGCAACCTGAACTAATTTGTCGTATGCTTCCTGATAATCTTTATCTTTTTTTATAATGTGTATTAATGCTATTCTTTTACTACCAATCCCTTTTGCAATTTTAAATCCATGCAAAAGTGCAAATTCAGCAACTGGCGTAAAATCCCATGGTATTAAAATTG
>MENE01000017.1:0-469 GCA_001769005.1 Bacteroidetes bacterium GWA2_31_9b
TAATGGTACGCCCCATGTTTGGAAAGGAAGTTACTTTACCAACCACTAATAAAGAGAATCCTATTTCAGATAAACCTGAGTTTTCACTTTACCCAAATCCTGCATCCAATTTTATAACTATTGAAACTGATAATAATTATTTTAACCAATATCGATATGTGATTTTCGATATTTATGGTCATACATACTCAAATAAAGAATTTTCAGAATCCACGATTGACATATCGGGGCTTTCATCTGGAATCTATTTTATTCGAATAAGCAATACAAATGGTCAAACTACAACAAAAAAGTTTGTTGTAATCAAATAATCCAAAATCTAATGATAGAAGAAGAATACGAAGCGATTGAAAATGAAGAAACAGAAAACGAGGATCAGGATTTATTTGAGCATTTCCGTTTTGTTGTAGATCCAGGACAGAGTCAGTTAAGAATTGATAAATTTCTTACAAACAGAATTGAAAATGTA
>MENE01000017.1:566-9463 GCA_001769005.1 Bacteroidetes bacterium GWA2_31_9b
TTTCAATTGTAATGGCTTATCCTCCAAGGGAAATTGAGTTATTACCTGAAAATATTCCATTAAATATAGCTTACGAAGACGAGCATCTGATTATTGTAAATAAATCACCAGAAATGGTTGTGCATCCATCATATGGACATTATCAAGGCACTTTAGTAAATGCCCTGATGTATCATTTGAAAGACAATCCTCTTTTTAACACTGGAGAAATGCGCCCCGGACTGGTTCATCGTATTGATAAAAATACATCGGGATTATTGGTTATTGCCAAAAATGAAATTGCAATGACAAAACTTGCAAGCCAATTTTTCAATAAAACATCAGAACGAAGATATCATGCAATAGTATGGGGTACATTTAGCGAAAAAGAAGGTACAATAACCGGAAATATTGGTAGAAATATTAAAAACCGTAAAATAATGCAGGTTTTCCCCGATGAATCACAAGGGAAAAATGCTGTTACTCATTATAAAGTTTTGGAAGAACTTGGGTATGTAACATTGGTTGAATGCAAGCTCGAAACAGGTAGAACACATCAGATACGAGCTCATTTCCAATTTATCGGTCATCCACTATTTAATGATCCCGAATATGGTGGCAATCAGATATTAAAAGGTACTACATTTACAAAATACAAACAGTTTGTACATAATTGTTTTACCCTTTTACCACGACAAGCCCTACATGCCAAAACATTAGGATTTAAACATCCTGCTACTGGTGAGTTTGTTCGATTCGATTCCGAATTACCCGACGATATGAAGCAGGTTATTGAAAAATGGAGAAGGTATATTTCAGGCAGAGAAGTTCAGTAAGATTTTCTAACGTTTGAATTTCAAATTGCATTTTTTTTGTAATTTGTGTTCATAAAAACTCAACAGATGAAATATATATTTAATTCAAGATTTGGTGTAAAAATTCTTACAATTATGGGCTTACTATTTTTTCTGGGTTGCAGTAAATATAAACCATTAGAAACTGTATCGAATGTTGAAATTGAAAAATACATGGGTAAGTGGTACGAAATTGCGGCAATCCCTCAGCAATTTCAAAAGGGATGCCATTGCTCAATAGCAGAATATACATTTATAAGTGATGGTGGGTATGTAAAAGTACTGAATTCGTGTAATAAAGATTCGGTAAACGGGCCGATATCAATAATTGAAGGTAAAGCATTTGTTACACTAAACAGCAACAATTCAAAACTTAGAGTTCAGTTTTTCTGGCCTGTAAAAGCAAAATACTGGATTATTGATTTGGCTGATGATTATAGCTATGCTGTAGTTGGACATCCTAACAGGAAGTACCTTTGGATTTTATCAAGAACAACTCAAATGGATGAAGAAACTTACTCACAAATATTAGAAAAATTAAAAACCAAAGAATACAATACAGATTTACTTGTAAGAACAATTCATAACTAGTTTATTTAATTCTGTAATTTTATAACTAAAATATTAACAGATATTTAAAATTGTAAAAAGAACCAAATAACGTTTGATATAAAAAATGAATCTATTAATCAATAGTATTATTTCGTTCGTCAGAAGGTTTGAACAATAATATTAATTATCCGTAATTAGAAATAGAAAACATACATAATAACCGTTATAACTTTATTGAACACATGACACAACGAAATTTAAAAAAAATTGAAGACGAGGAGTGGCGCGAAATTCCTTTTGCAGAAAAAAGGTATACAGTTAGTAGCTATGGCCGAGTTAAAAGTTATTGTTACAATAAAATTGAAGGTAAAATATTACGACCCGGATTAACCAAAGGTTTTCATACTGTAACTTTTAAAACTGACAAAAACAAGAAAACATTTCTGGTTCATAAACTTGTAGCAATGATGTTTGTTCCTAAGGATAATGAAAATCAGGAAATTGTTACTCATGTAGATTGGAATAAACGAAACAATCATTTTAGCAATCTGAAATGGGTTACACGTCAGGAAGCATACGACAGAATAATGCCTCGCTTACAAGAGATAAACAAAATTAAAAACAAAGGTATTGTTCGAAACTCAAAACTTAAACCAGAAGATGTTGAACGTTTAAAAGCAATGCTCGAAAAAGGAATTAAACAAAACGTAATAGCTAAGCTTTTTTCTATTAGCGAAATGCAGGTTACAAGAATAAAACGTGGAGAAAATTGGGCAAAAATTAAGGCTTCTGTAAATTAGTTTTTCATAAAAAATATTTAAACGCCACAAACTCTGTGGCGTTTTTTATTTATAATTATTTACCCAAAATTTGGCAAAAAATTTGTAATTTGTTTTGTTTCTTTAAAACTAATAAAACCAAATCGTATGAAAAAATTAGCTCTTACACTGGCAATTCTATTTGTTGGTGGATTCCTATTTGCTCAAGAAGATGTGGACAAAATGGAAACACTTATTAAATCTTATCCTAAAAAAATAAGAGGATTTATCGGAATAAACATGTGTGTAACAACACTTGCAGGTGAAACAGCCTACATGCAAGGATTTACTGCTTCAGGAATACTAAACGATCATTATTTACTTGGATTTTATAATTACAATCTTGAAAACTCGATGTACTCAAATAATGATAATTATATTGGAGCAGAAATGAATTATACCCATCATGGAATATTATTCGGATATATTCTTTTTCCAAAAAAAGCTATTCATTTCTCAACAAGCTTAATGGCCGGCAAAGGAGATCTTGATATTTACGACAACATTGCCGATGAATGGATTGAAGACAAAGTAATTTTTAATTTAACACCAAATATTGAAGCTGAATTTAATGTGTTTCGGTTTTTACGCATTGGTATTGGCGCCAATTATCAGTTTGCTTTCGATGTTGACCGTTTCGATGGATACGATGATAAAGATTTCTCTTCACCCGGAGGATATGTAAGCTTGAAATTTGGTTGGTTTAATTAGATTAAAAAATTACATATGATTTGATAAATTCAATACAATGTACTAACTTTGTAATTACATTAAAATTGAGTATTATGGACATATCAATTATTCCTATAGGCAATTCAAAGGGTATAAGATTAAGTAAAACACTACTTGACAAATACAATATCAAGGACAAAGTTGAACTTATTCTTGAGAAAGGATATATCATTTTAAAACCTAAAGCAGAACCAAGAAAAGGTTGGGAAAAAGCATTTAAAAAGATGCATGAAAGTGATGAAGACAAACCATTAATGACTGATGTTTTTGAAGAAGAAAACTTTGAAGAATGGAAATAAATCAATATGAAATTGTTTTAGTTAATCTCGATCCAACAATTGGAAGTGAAATTACGAAAACTCGCCCATGTGTTGTGATTTCGCCAAACGAGATGAATAAGCACCTTAACACTATTGTAATTGCTCCAATGACAAGTCAATCAAAAAATTACCCAACTAGAATTCCTGTTAAACATGACAATAAAAATAGTTGGATTGTTATTGATCAAATAATAACTATTGATAAGCAGAGAATTATTAAATCACTAGATAATTTAAAAGACAAGGAAATTGAAAGTGTTAAAAAAATACTTAAAGAAACTTTTATTGATTAATTTAAACAGGGTGTAATTCAGACTTATATCGAACACAAGTTAAAATTATAATTAATGGACTAAAGTCCAAGTTTGGGATCAAATTGAAAAGTTGAGGAGGATAAATATGATCATTTTTTGTGATAACTGCTTCTAAGAAAAAATCTCTACTCAAATAATTTTTGTCAGGATAAATTACTGATTTTTGTAATTCGAAATGAGAAAAAATTAGAATCAGCTGGTTTTAATATACGTATTTAAATCTTTTACCTTGGACTAAAGTAGATTCAGATTTTAATGTTCTTTTTTGTCAGCCACACAAAAAAGAACCAAAAAAAGTCACCGCTACTGACAAATTTGTTAAAATCATAGAAAAACCTGTTATTCAGCGCAACACAAGTCGTCTCGATGTTAATTTATCATTCTAATTTATCATTGTATATCGAGACTGAGTGTTGCTTACGAGACCTATCCCACACAAGTTTTCCTTGATTTTTGAAACAAATTTATCAGATGCGGATTTTTGAGCGCAGGCATGACAAAACGACGAGCCATGGGGCAGGGTGAATGTGATAAGCATTAGAATTCCGACAAAGGAGTTTGCTTACTTTGTAAGGAATTGTTTGCTTATCACAGAGAGCATGGAAGTATCCCTGCCTGCCGTAACGGCAGTGCAGGCAGGGTTTTGTCTTGATCTTTTTTGATACTTTTTTGGATCCCTGCTTGCAGCAGGCAAGAAGCCAAAAAAGTTGTAAAAACAGAAAATACAATCCTATTAAAAAGATTGAGTTTAATAAATATATAGCAAATGTTACCAAAAAATCTTTTTGTAAAAAATTAAATCGTTTTGAACACTATCAAAAGAAGTGGGAGATGTGAATTTTTTCCTTTACAGGCTTGCTAAAATTTATGCCTAATGAATCAAATCCTTAAACTTTCGTCTTGATTCCAAGTTTGTTAAAAGCTTTATAAAAGTCTATCGCAAAAGATGCTTTATTATTGCCTACACTTCGACATCCTTCGACAAGCCTGCCTAACGTGTCAGGCTCAGGACGACAACACTCAGTGTGACTAGCTGAAAAACAGAAAGTTACTATATTAGGGTTTCATCCTATTTAATTAAAAATTAAGATTCTTTATAAGTTCCTTCCACTATATTATCTTAAATCTTATTTTTGATAAAAATTAAATAGGATAAAATCAAAATGAAAAAAAATATTGCTATAGTTGCAGGAGGAGACTCTTCAGAATATGTTATTTCGTTAAAAAGTGCCGAACAAATTGCAAAATGGATTGATAAAGAAAAATACAATGTATATACCATATTAGCTAAAGGCACCGAGTGGATTGTTAAAAATGAAATGGTTTGTGATTTGATTTTAAATAAAGATGATTTTAGCTTTTCTCTCAATAATCAGAAAACAACTTTCGATTGTGCATTACTAACAATTCATGGAACACCCGGTGAAGATGGAAAAATGCAGGGATATTTTGACACATTGCACATTCCGTATACTACATCAAACGTTTTAGCATCGGCAATAACATTTAACAAGGTTTTTAGCAAAAACTACCTAAAACCATTTGATATCCCATTAGCAAAATTCATAACTCTAAAAAAAGGAGATCCCATTGATGCTGATCAGGTTGTTGGAATTACCGGATTACCTTGTTTTGTAAAACCTAACTGCGGTGGTTCGAGTTTCGGAGTTACTAAAGTAAAAGAAAAAGAAAAACTCTTTGAAGCTATTGAGTTTGCATATAAAGAAGATACCGAAGTTATTATTGAAGAATTTCTGGAAGGTACCGAACTTACATGTGGATTGGTTAAAACCAAAGATAAAACCATAGTGTTCCCTCCTACAGAGATTGTGAGCAAAAACGAATTTTTCGATTATGAAGCAAAATATACCGCAGGTATGAGCGAAGAAATTACCCCTGCACGAATATCAAAAGAAATTACAACCGAAATTCAGAATCTTTCCTCACAGATTTACGATATATTTCAGTTAAACGGAATTGTTCGTATCGATTACATTTTATCAAAAAACAAACTTTATTTTATGGAAGTGAATACTGCTCCGGGAATGAGTGCCGCAAGCATTGTTCCTCAGCAGGTTGCTGCTATGGGTTCAAATATGACAGATATTTTTAATCTTGTTATTGAAGATGCTTTTAACAGACACAATCATAAATAAATATTGAATTGAAAAAAGTTCATAGTACAGCATGCCCAAGAAATTGTTACAGCACCTGTTCATTCAATGTGTGGACCGATGATGGAAAAGTAATCAATATAGATCCTCAGCCATTAAACAGGGCTACGCCCGAAGGTATTTGCTTAAAAGGACTTAGTTATGTTGAGCGTGTAAATTCTCCTGAACGCATTTTACATCCTTTAAAAAAAATAAATGGCGATTTCATTCAGATTTCGTGGGAAGAAGCTTTAACAGAGATTTCAGAGAAACTAGGCTATTATAAAAAGAACTTTAGTCCACAGTCGGTACTATTTTATTATGCCAGCGGAATGTCGGGGTTGTTGAATTCGGTGAGCATTAATTTCTGGCGAATGTATGGAGGTGCAACTACTGTTTATGGCAATTTGTGCTGGCCCGCAGGTCTTGAGGCTAGCAGATTAACATTTGGCGAAAATAAACACAATGTTCCATGGGATTTGGAAAATGCAAAACTCATTGTGGTTTGGGGTAAAAATCCTGCCGAATCGAATATTCAACAAATGATTCCCATTGAAAAAGCACAATCGAAAGGAGCAAAACTTATTTATATTGATCCCCGCAGAACAGCATCATCGGAAAGAGCAGACTTATTGATTCAACCAGCTCCAGGAACAGACGGCATTTTAGCTTTGGCGGTTGCTAAAATTTTAATCGAAAACAATCAGGTCGATCATGAATTTATCGATAAATATGTTTTAGGTTTTGATGCTTTTAAAGAATCTGTTTTAAAAATCGATATCGAAGAAGCAAGCAAAGAATGTGGTGTTTCAATTGAATTTATTCAAAAATTAGCTCAAAATATTGGCACAATAAAACCTATGACACTTATTCCGGGTTATGGAATGCAGCGATACACCAACGGAGGGCAAACAACACGTTGTTTAATGGCATTGTCGATAATTACAGGAAATATTGGCAAATCTGGAGCATGCTGGCACTATGCCGACTTACAAAGCGATATTTTTAGTAATGTGAAAGAACCTCTAAACTATTTTCCTCCCGAAAAACCCGATGGTATTTTCCGACGCGAAATAGCAACAGCCCGATTGGGTGAAGATATGTTGGGTTTATCGAATCCTGAATTAAAAATGGCCTGGGTAGAACGCGGAAATCCGGTAACACAAAATCCCGATAGTAATAAAGTAAAAGAAGCATTTCGAAAGCTTGAATTTAGTGTTGTTGTGGAACAATTCATGACCGATACAGCTCGCGAAGCCGATATTATTTTACCTGCAAAAACCATGTTTGAGCAATCCGACATCATATCATCTTATTGGAATCCGTATGTTCAGTTGCGTCAAAAAGTGATTGAACCCATGGGCGAGATAAAACCAGAAACGGAGATTTATTATCTGCTAGCAAAAAAAATGGGATTCGATGATTCTGAAATTGTGAAAAATATTCCTTATCCTTCGGATGAAGCTATTGAAAACTGGTTAAGCGAAAAACTTAAACCATTTCCCTCGATAACACTTGAAAAATTGAAACTTGGACCCATTTTAACTCCGAGCTTGCAGGAAATTGCGTTCTCTGATTACATATTTAAAACACCATCGGGTAAAATTGAATTGTATTCAGAAACCGCACAAACAAATTGGGGAGTAAATCCTTTGCCCAGCTATGAAAAAACGGTTGAAGGAAAACAAAATAGCGATCAGAAATATCCGTTTAATCTGATGTCGCCAAATACAAAAAACAGAATACATTCACAGTTTGGGAATCTGGAAAGTATTAAAGCAATTGACCCGGAACCATTTGCTACAATCAATTCGGGTGATGCGTTTAAAAAAGGAATACAAAATAACGATCGGATTCGTGTATTTAACGATAGAGGTGAACTTACAATAAAAGCACGTACTGATGCGAGTTTGCGACCGGGGAATATTGTAATCATAAATGGTTATTGGCACCAGGAAGGCTCTTGCCCCAATTCACTTTCGAAAGGACGCGAAACAGATATGGGACACGGATCGGCTTTTCATGATAACAGGGTGGATTATGAAAAATTATGAGTTATGAGTTATGAGTTATGAGTTATGAATATCCACTATTGAATTCAGGAATAAATGGAAAGAAACATTTTCGTTTTCGATCAGAATAAATGTGTAAGATGCCATGCTTGTGTTGTTGCATGCATGAACGAGAATGGTTTCCAGAAACATGATCGATGGAGAACAATTCACAATTCTAACCAAAATCATTACCCACAATTACCATTATTTTATTTATCGCTAGCTTGTAATCATTGCGATGATGCTCCATGCTTAAAAAACTGCCCTGCTCTTGCGTACTCGCGTGATGAAAAAACCGGAGCCATAATACATCATCCTGAAAAATGCATTGGCTGTAAATATTGCACCTGGGCATGCCCTTTCGATGCTCCCAAGTATAATCCCGAAATCGGAATTATTGAAAAATGTACGTTTTGCAATCACCGAATCGAAGAAAATTTAAAACCAGCCTGTGCAAACTTATGCCCTGTGGGTGCTCTTGACTTTAAATATACTGTGTTTACTCCTGAAGAATCACGAGAATCAAGCCCTGTACCTGTTGATGTAGGATCAGGAATAAAAATGATAAAGCCAAGAAACAAAAACGGCCCGGAAATAGATTTGGCTTTATTCGAAAATCAACCTGAGCAAAACGAATCAAAACACAAAAAAATATCGGCACGTGAAGAATGGCCTTTACTCCTATTTACATTATTGTCAGCATTATTGGTAAGTATTTTTGCATCGGGATTAACAGAACAATTTAGCTTAATAAACAAACTTGAATATCTTGGATTTGGAGCTCTGGCAGCATTATTGAGCATGTTGCATTTGGGTAAAAAATTAAGAGCATGGCGATCGTTAACAAACATACGGAATTCATGGTTAAGTAGAGAGATTGCACTTTTCACTCTATTTTTTGCAGGAGTATTTTGTGATTTTTTTATTTTAGATATCCCAAATCTGGCAATTTTATTACTTGGGATTTTATTTCTTTTTGCAATTGACATGCTTTACCTATTAGCAACATGGCAATGGACATTAAAAATTCATTCAGCACAAACCTTGTTTAGCGGAATAACACTGTATGCCTTATGTGCTCAACTAAACCAAATTTTTTTAATACTCATTTTATTCAGATT
>MENE01000017.1:9471-12484 GCA_001769005.1 Bacteroidetes bacterium GWA2_31_9b
ACTATTCTAACAATTTTATTCATTGGCGAAATAATTGATCGTATTGAGTTTTACAACGAGCTAAACGTTCCAGAACCAAGAAACGAAATTGCATTTGAATTTTCAATTTATAAATAAATCATACGAATTAAATTTCATTGAAATAAATGATTAATTTTAAAAATATAACAAACGACAAAATAGACACTTATAAACCCAAAATGGATGTATAAGTAATATAAACTAATTAGTATAAACTAGTTACGGGTAATTAATCTCCACAAAATTACATTATGAAAAAAATAAAAGAAATTGAGTTTGATATGTTTGAAAATGGATTAGACTTCATTGACAATGCATTAAAACCAATACTTGACAATCATGATGACCATGATTTAAAATATTCTGTATTACACATTTATGCAGGTACAGAATTGATATTGAAAGAAATCTTAAAGACAGAGCATTGGTCACTTATTTTTGAAAATATTAATAAAGCTAATATAATGCAGTTAGCATCAGGAGACTTTGAAAGTGCTTCTTTTGAAACAACAATTTATAGATTAGAGAATGTTGCTAATGTGAGTATTCCCGAAAATGCAAAAAAATACATTAGACAACTTCGGAATAAAAGGAATAGAATGGAGCATTTTGCATTTAAGGAAATTGATGCTGCAATAAAGAGTAATGTTTCAAAAGTACTTTCTCATGTAATAGAATTAATAAGAGATAATCTTGAAATAAAGAAATATTCAAAACGTTCACAACAATTGCATGCAAGTATTTTGAAAAAATCTGCAAAATTTAATGAATTTACAAACTTGACAAATGCAAAGCTTGCAAAGGATTTAGAAATTCTCAAAAAAGAGAAAGTTAGGCTTATTGATTGTCCTGAATGCTTCCAACACACTCTTCCTCTAAATGAAAATTTAACATGTTTATTTTGTGGCTATAATGATACTCCAGAAAATGTTGTTACAGAATATGTAGAAAAGATATTGGGCATTAATGGTTATGAAGTTATAAAAGATGGTGGATATTATCCTGTAGAAGCATGTCCTGATTGTCACTCAGATACGCTTTTAGTAAGAAATGACACTTATCTATGTTTTTCATGCAAAGAAGAATGGAAGCATAATGAATTAAAACATTGTGAATGGTGCAATTATTTATTTCATGAAAAGGATGTTGAAGTTGGCATGTGTCAAGACTGTATTGAGCATAATATTGAAAGATACATTAGTGGAGATTAACAACCCGTAACAGCGGCTCTAAAAAAATGCGGGGTGACGGAATACTCGAACATTTTTACTATTTTTAAACTTTATTAACGGCGGATAGGGAAACAGGGCGAAAACCCGCACTTTTCTATGCCGCGACCGTTAGCATTAATATTTTTTTTTCTAAGAGTTCTTGACTCTTGTCAAGATTTTTTATTGAAATTCAGTATAATATTGATCTATTGTAAAAGTGAGTAACCTTAAGTAAATTTGGTTTAGTAATAAGTAGCAAAATGAAAAAACAAATTTTAAATTTAACAGTAATGTTAATCATATCAATTAGTTGCAACTTAGAAAAATCAAAACTTACTGATATTGACGGAAATGAATACAAAACGAAAGTATTCGGAAAAAATACTTGGATGCTTGAGAACCTTCGTGTAATAAGAGATTCGAACGGGAACGATATAACTTTTTACTATCCAAATCAGGATACCAGTTTAGCCAAAACATATGGACTTCTCTATGATTATGAAAATGCATGTAAAGTATGTCCAAAAGGTTGGCATCTTCCATCTAATGAAGAATGGACAGAATTAATAAAACTTTATGAATCAGAACCTGTAGAAATTTTTAAGAATAACAAATTTTGGAATAACACAATGAGTTCTAATGAAAATGGTTTTTTAATTATACCATCTGGTTATGGAAATAATGGTGAATTTGATAATGCATTTAAGCAAAGGGCAATAATATGGTCTAAAACAAAACAAGATACTCATTTTGTATGGACTTATGGATTACAGAAAGGAGTTGATACTTTTAGGATTGTCTTACAGCATCCTACCTATGCTTTCTCTGTTCGTTGTGTAAAAGATAAATAGAGCAAAATATAATGTATTATTTGATTAACTAAGCAATTATTTATTCTGTAATATCTTATAAAAAATATACAAATGCTAACACGGCATCAGAAAAAATGCGGGGTTCAGCGGTTTTTTGACATTTTTAATTTAACTTTAACTTTTTAACGGCTGATTGGAACGCTGGGCGGAATTCCCGCACAAAACGTAGCCAAAGACCGTTATAGGTAATTCTTATTGAAAAGCATCCTGATAAGTTTCTACTTTAAATCAAATTTCAAATAAAAATTATGTAACTTTATAGTTTAGTAACAAATTGACAGTTAATTTATTATTAACCCTAAATTGAATGACATGAGTGAATTAATATTCCAGACTGCACCATCCGTAACAATTGCTACCAATACTTTTGTGAATGTTCCTAACATTTTAAGGTATGAAGACACAAACTTAATTGAAATTATTAGAGACTTAAAATTAGGATTTACGACTCAAATTCCAATTTATCATTCTGACGGTACTTATTTAGCAAAGGTAAATGGAACAAGAATGTTTCTAACTGAAGCTGGAAAGAAGACTGGTTTGAAAATTGATAAATATTCCAATGTTTGGACATGTAAGCTTGATACTAAAACTTTATTTGAAATTCATCATCAATCGGGAGATGCTTTTAAAGTATTAGCTGAACTTTTTACTCCCGACGGATATTTTGTGAAATGTTTAGATTCACCCACTCCAGGATTGATTAATGTAAAAGGAAATGAATTGAAAGTGGGTGGCGTGATAATGTCAGGCAATTTGATTAGTGGCTGCAAAACTGGTATTTGGATAAGGAAGAATGGTGCAGTTTCAATAGGTGTAAATCAATAAGTCGAGTAGGTAAAGGGGAGTTTCACCCCTAAACCTCTCCCAGAACCGTGCTTGATAGTCTCCCATCACACGGCTCTTCAA
>MENE01000018.1:0-241 GCA_001769005.1 Bacteroidetes bacterium GWA2_31_9b
TATATCCTGCACCAACACGTTTGCAAAATTCAACAGTTAAACCTTCGAAATGTACAATTTCAATCTTAGGATTTCCTTCAAATACCTGACGAATAAAATTTTTTCGTTCTTCGAGTGTGAATAATGCATCTTTTTTTGGATTTAATCCAATGGCTATAATTATTTTATCGAATAAGTGAGAAGCTCTGTTAACTATAGATTCATGTCCTACGGTTAATGGATCAAACGATCCCGGGAATAC
>MENE01000018.1:266-1460 GCA_001769005.1 Bacteroidetes bacterium GWA2_31_9b
TTGGTAAAATACTTTAACAAACTTAAGGTATTAATAGTTTTAAATCCGAATGAATCCTAAAAAATTATAGGCTAAAATGGAAGCGATTCCGTTCTAGCCTATAGTATAATAGCTTAATACTTGTTAATAGCTTTTTATTTGTACACTTCCAAAAACCACATCGGCTTTAATATACAGGTAGTTCGTATCTTTGCTAAAAGATTCGGTTTTGTATTGTGTTGAGCCAAAAGAAGCAGTGTTTCCATTTGGCATTTGTGCCGATCCGAAAACAGATTCAGCTTTAATTTTTACAGGTGTTTTTTCGTTTATTTTAATATCAGAACTTCCAAAGATAACTGCTATTTCAACTTCTTTTGAACCCTGCGATAAATCAATATCACGAAGATCAATAACATTGCTTCCGAAAATCACGTTGTATTCTTTGTGCTCAGCATCGAGTCCTTCGATACGCCTTTCGCCAAACATGGTTGTGTTTTCGTCATGTCGAGCATGCCAAAAATTAAAATTGCCAAGCAAAATCTTAATACCTAAAAAGATAAAGAAAAATGCAATAATAAATTTTACAATAGGAAAGTCGATATTAAAAACGACACGTATTACAATACCTAAACCTATAAGGATTAAAAGTATTCCCCAAAACATTCCTGCGCCCATTTTCATAGTTTTAAAAGATTTAACAATAAGTATTTTTAAAAGATAAATTTACTGAAATAATAAATATAGTCAAGTGCGAATACAATAAATGTATTATTTCACTGGAGTACGTTCCACTTTTGTAGCAAAATATTTTGTTTCACCACGCCATGGGAAAGCAGCGTATCGTTTTTTAAAATGAAGATTTACTCTTTCGCCACTTAAAGCAACCTCCTCTAGTTGTTTAATAACTTCGGTTTCGCTTTTTTCAACTGAAAAGTTAAACGATTCTGCAATAGGGCTTACTCCTTTTAAAGCACCAAAAGTTTCCAGGTTTAGCTTGCCTTCGTAAGTTTTGAAAATTACACCTTTCTCGCTTATACGTAAAACTTTACCAGCCATTACACCTCGCTCATATACTGCCCAGTATGTAAAAGCAAAATATCCGATTACAAGCAACAGGATAACTAGTAGAATTCCCTTAAAAATTTTCATTTTAGTTTTTTTGATTAGTTATATCACAATAGTGATTCAAAGGTATAAAAATCTTTTTAATGATTT
>MENE01000018.1:1492-4719 GCA_001769005.1 Bacteroidetes bacterium GWA2_31_9b
TGTTGTAATTATTAACTGAAAATTGGGCATTAAATTTCTGATAACTGGTTGAATAAATCAATATTCAGGTAAACAAATTCTTTACCAATTTTTTTAGGAATCATTATTCCCAATTCTTCCAACTGAACCAAATATTTTTTAGCAGTGTTTATGCTTTTTATATTCGTATCGAGTAGTTTCTTAGGACTAATATAAGGTTGTTCAAATATCTTTTCAATAAATTCTTTTCGAATCTGAGGTAATTTTTGATTTACCAATTTATAGGTTTTTTGGAACAAGTTATCAATCTCTTCAATTTTTTTTGTTGTATAAATAGATGTCTCTTCTACTGCTTTTAGTATATACAAAATCCATCCATTCCAGTTATTTTGGGTAGTTACTGTATTTAAAAGATGGTAATAATCTTCTTTATTTTGAATAATATATGCACTTAAATAAAGAATTGGTACATCTAATAATTGTTTTTGTATCATTAACAGGATACTTAAGATTCTCCCTGCACGCCCATTACCATCGCGAAATGGATGTATTGCTTCAAATTGGTAATGAGATATTGCAATCTTTATTAGTGGATCGTATGGGTACTTTTCATCGTTGTTGATATATTCTGTTAAGTTTTCAAGTTTTTCTTTTAATATAAGCTCACCTCTGGGAGGAGTGTAAATTATAGTTTCCCCTAACAAACTACTTCCTCTTTTTTTTATAACTGTTTCTGTTTGTGCTGGTCTTATTCCATCTTTTACTTGTTTAATTTCCTGGTAAACAGAAATAAATAAATCGGTAGTAAATGCTTCTTTTTCTTTTAATATTTGATACCCCTTCCATAGTGACTGACGATAATTTAACACTTCTTTAGCATTTCCATTTAAACTGGTTTCGTTACCTGAAAGTGATTTATATAATTCGTCATCTGTTGTAAAAATATTTTCAATTTCAGTACTGGCTTTTGCTTCACGTAATGCAATTGTATTAACTAACATGGATTGATTTGGAAGTTTTTTTGCCAATCCCTTTAGTTCTGCAAGTGCTTTATTTGCTTTGTTTAAAGCTTTTAATATATCAATTGTAATTATGATATCATCGGGTGGTGGTAACAATGGGAGTTGATTGTAAGGTAATTTCCAATCGTATGAGTTAGTTGTTGACATTAAAATAAGTTTTTGTCAAAATTATACACATTTTGACACTTGTACAATAAAATGTTCAAAAAATGACAAAACAAATGTATTTTGTCATTAATATGCATTTTTTGATAAAAGCGAAATAAGTTTGAAATTATAACGCTACGGCTGACCTAAGACAGGGAAGCTTGTAATGATGGTGTAACAGAAATTCCACCCCTGCACCCCCGCCAGCGGGGGACAGTAATGCGTGTTTGCTCATACTAAATGTAGTCTTTGCGAGCAAGCTTCGCAGTGACTTTTTGCTGGGTTTGTCATTTCTATATTATGCCCAAAAAATTTGGGTAGGCTCTCGTAATGATGATAAGCGAAGAAGGCTTATAATGACTAAAAGAGAAAATGAGTTAAAGCCCCTTTTTAAGGGGGTGGGGTTAAAAAACTAAAAATAGAACGACGGTGGTACAACCACCGCCGAACATTCTTTTTATTTAAATTTATTTCTTACAGCCTCGGCTTAACCGGGGTATAAAAATCTTTTTTTAAAGAGAGTTAAACTTTAACTGCTTTTTTTACTTTTTCTTTTAGCAAAGCTATTTTGAGAACTTCCATAATATCTTTTACATAATGGAATGTTAATCCCTCAATGTAAATGTCTTTAATTTTACCGATATCTTTTCTGTTTTCTTCGGAGATAATAATATCAGTAATTCCAGCACGTTTAGCAGCAAGAATTTTTTCTTTAATTCCACCTACAGGTAATACTTTACCGCGTAAAGTTATTTCGCCGGTCATTGCCAGGTTGTTTTTTACTTTACGTTGTGTAAATAATGATGCAATTGAAGTAGCCATTGTTATACCTGCCGATGGCCCATCTTTAGGAATTGCTCCTTCGGGAACGTGTATATGGATATTCCATTTTTCAAAAGCTTCGTCGGTAATATTCAAATCTGCAGCATGTGATTTAATATATTCCAATGCAATAACAGCCGATTCTTTCATCACATCACCCAGGTTTCCTGTTAATGTTAGAGTTCCTTTGCCTTTACTCAAACTACTTTCGATAAATAATATTTCACCACCAACAGCAGTCCATGCTAATCCTGTAACCACTCCTGCATATTCGTTTCCCTGGTATTTATCTTTTGAAAATTCAGGTGGGCCTAATATTTCTTTAATGTTATTTACAGTAAGATTTTTATTCATTTTTTCTTCGAAAGCAATCTTACGGGCAATATTTCGAACAATACGTGCGATTGTTTTATCAAGTAAACGAACACCCGATTCACGGGTATGATTTTCGATTAAATATTCTATTATTTCATCTTTAAAAACCACTTTTGATTTATCAACACCATGTGCTTCAAGTTGTTTTGGCACTAAGTGTCGTTTTGCTATTTCAATTTTCTCTTCTACAATATATCCTGTAACATCTATCATTTCCATACGATCGCGTAATGCAGGGCTTATAGTTGCAACTGTATTTGCTGTTGCAATAAACATTACGTTTGATAAATCATAATCAAGTTCAAGAAAATTATCGTGGAACGCATTGTTTTGTTCAGGATCCAGAACTTCCAGCAAAGCAGAAGCAGGATCACCATGAAAATCTTTTCCTACTTTATCAATCTCATCTAAAATGAATACAGGATTCGACGATTTTGCTTTTTTAATATTTTGGATTATACGCCCCGGCATTGCACCAATATATGTTTTACGATGACCACGAATCTCTGCTTCATCGTGCAAACCACCAAGTGACATACGAATATAGTTTCGGCCAATCGCTTTTGCAATTGATTTGCCAAGCGATGTTTTTCCAACTCCTGGAGGACCAAACAAACATAGTATTGGCGATTTTAAATCACCTTTTAATTTTAATACGGCTAAATATTCTAATATTCGGTCTTTTACATTTTCTAATCCAAAATGATCTTCGTCAAGAATTTTCTGAGCTCGTTTTAAGTCAAAATTGTCTAAAGTAAATTCATTCCAGGGCAAATCAAGCAAAGTTTGTAAATAGTTTAACTGAACAGAGTATTCGCCTGATGCAGGATTTAGTCGTTGAAGCTTGTCAACTTCTTTGCTAAAAGTTTCACCTACTTCTTT
>MENE01000018.1:4727-5136 GCA_001769005.1 Bacteroidetes bacterium GWA2_31_9b
ATCCAAATCAGTTTTTACCTTGCTCTGAATATCGTTTTTAAGCTCAAGCATTTGCATCTCGCGTGATAGATGTTGTAGAAGCTTAATTGCACGTTCTTTTAAATTGCTTATCTCGAGCAATGCTTGTTTTTCTTTTATTTCAATATCGCTGTTAGAACAAATAAAGTTGATAAGAAATTTAGAATTCTCGATATTTCGAACAGCAAAAGATGCTTCGGGCGGAATATTGCTCGAAAGTTTTATTATTCGTAAAGAAATGTCTTTCAGCGAACCTACAATTGCTTCAAACTCACGATTTTTATCAACTGGTCGTTTATCTTTTAATAAACTTACTTTTGCCTTATGATATGGCTCCGATTGTAAAAGTTGATTAATCTTAAAACGTTGCTTGCCTTGAATAATACCAGAA
>MENE01000018.1:5202-8369 GCA_001769005.1 Bacteroidetes bacterium GWA2_31_9b
TTTTCTTCGGGCTCATTAATCTGCGGATCAATCTGAGCAACTGTTCCAATTATTTTATTGCCACTATAAATCTCTTTTATTAGTCGAATTGATTTTGTTCTTCCTACAGTTATTGGTAAAATAACACCTGGAAAAAGAACTGTATTCCGTAATGGCAAAATGGGTAATTCTTCTGGTATATCGGATTTTTGCAAGTCAATATCTTCTTCATCATCAGAAATAAGAGGTATAAAATCTCCATTATTTTCCATATCGCTGCCAAAAATTATACTTCCAATTTTTCTAGTATTTTTATTATCACTCATTGTTTAATTCTTAATAATTCATTTTTTGCCGACAATATGTCAGCACAATTGATTAAATTTTTCGGAATATGTATTAGGCAATCGCTATGCCAAAAAATACGTATCCAAAAGTATGAAAATCAAAACAGTTTGTTTTGATTATTGTTTTCTGTATTTAGTTGTTTTTTCGAAAACGGTTTTCAGGATATCTTTTTCAATATCATTTAAAACCAACCCCCTGCGATCGAAAACTTTTTCAGCTACTTCAATCGCTTTATCGAGTGAATAAACAGAAAATCCATGAGCGCCACCCCACGAGAATGAAGGAATAAAATTGCGGGGAAATCCTTCACCAAAAATATTTGCATTAACACCTACTACTGTTCCGGTATTAAACATGGTATTTATAGCACATTTTGAATGATCGCCCATTATTAAACCACAAAATTGTAATCCTGTATTCATAAAATGTTCGCTTTCGTAATTCCATAAACGAACTTCGGCATAGTTATTTTTTAAGTTAGAATTATTCGTATCAGCTCCCAGGTTGCACCATTCGCCAATAACAGAGTTTCCCAAAAAGCCATCGTGTGCTTTATTTGAAAAACCAAAAATTACAGTATTGTTTAATTCGCCACCAACTTTTGAATGAGGACCAACGGTTGTTGGACCATAGATTTTAGCTCCAAGCTTTAATGTTGAATGCTCGCATAATGCAAACGGGCCACGAACAATAGACCCTTCCATGATTTCAGCATCTTTCCCAATATAAATAGTTCCTGTTGTTGCATTTAAGGTAGCAAATTCCATCTTTACATTCTCTTCAACAAATATATTTTCTTTACCTAAAATATTGTTTGTAGAGCTTATTTCTTGTGATTTACGACCGTGAGTTAAAAGTTCGAAGTCGGATTCAATAGCTTTCCCGTTTAATGTAAAGATCTCCCAAGGCCAGTTTATCTTTAAAATATCCGACTGATATTCAGATGTATTATATTTTAAGAATTGATCATATTTAAATTCTTTTAAAGCATCTTTATTCAGATTAACTGCAATTAGCATATCATCTTTTACAAGTGCAGCATTGTTTCTAAGATTTTTGATTGAAGCAATCAAATTCTTGTCAGGTATTACTGAACCATTAATCAGAATGTTTTCGGAGTCAATTTTTACCGGATATTTTTGAACTAAATAATCTTGAGTTATATAAGATAAATCTTCTCCTAATTGCTTTTCCCACTTTTCTTTAATTGTGAGTATCCCTGCTCTAATTTCGCAAACAGGACGAGTAAATGTTAGGGGGAGTAAATTATTCCAACTTTTATCATCGAAAAGAATATAATTCATAACCAATTGTTTTTACATGATTAAGTATCTGCCAAATTTACATAAAAAAAAGCTCCGCAAATACGGAGCTTTAAATAATCTATTAAAGAATATTTATTTAAACATTCTTATCAATGTGTTTTTTGTACTTAGTCATGTATTTATCAACACGTCCTGCAGTATCAACAAGTTTCATTTTACCAGTATAAAAAGGGTGAGAAGTGTTTGAAATCTCCACTTTAATTAACGGATACTCATTTCCGTCTTCCCACATAATTTTATCATTTGTAGCGGTTGTTGATCTGGTCATAAAAACTTCACCATTCGACATATCTTTAAATACCACTAGTCTATAATTTGCTGGATGTATTCCTTTTCTCATTTTTTTAACTCCTTATATTTTGCTACGCTTTTTATTTCAATCTAATTATGGACTGCAAAATTAAATATTGTTATCAAAAATACAAAATATTATCACTCTTTTTTATTTTTTATTTACTAAAGTGAAAACCATTTAGTTAAGTCGTAATTCGATTTCCCAAGCATATCAATATGAGTAAACTCATTTGTATGTTTATTATATTGATACGATTCGCTCCATTTTTTATGATTTTTTGATATTTCTTCTATCGCATTTACGAAATAATCAATTTCTGAATCTAAAGTTGTGGGGTGAATCGACCAGCGAATCCAACCTGGTTTCTGCGATAAATCGCCATGATTTATAAGTTTGGTAATCTCCTGTGAATAATCATAACTTACATTTAATAAATAATGACCATATGTTCCTGCACATGCACATCCACCACGAACCTGTATTCCATAACGATCGCTAAGGATTTTTACAACAAGATTGTAATGTACATTTTCAATATAAAATGATAAAGCACCAATACGGTCAATCACATTATCGGCTAAAATACGAACACCCGGAACAGATTTTAATCCATTAAAAGCTCTAGGAATAATTTCTTTTTCGCGATTTTCGATATTTTTAATTCCCATCTGATCTTTTAATTCAAACGCAAGAGCTGTTCGAATGGCTTGTAAAAATCCTGGAGTTCCCCCATCTTCCCTTAGTTCGATGTTGTCTATATAT
The DNA here is from genome assembly GCA_001769005.1 of Bacteroidetes bacterium GWA2_31_9b. Lineage (GTDB taxonomy): Bacteria > Bacteroidota > Bacteroidia > Bacteroidales > UBA12077 > UBA12077. The sequence continues at coordinate 7,912 of MENE01000018.1, forward strand.
TTATATTCGCCCCAACGGTTTGTCCAATCAACAGTTCCACCACCTGGATTGTCGGGCGCATCGGAATTATATAAGCTTGAATCGAAAATTAATATTCCTGCTGTTCCAGGTCCACCCAAAAATTTATGTGGAGAGAAAAAGATTGCATCTAGTTTTTCCAACGGATCTTCGGGATGCATATTTATTTCAGCATATGGAGCCGATGCTGCAAAATCGACAAAACAAACACCACCATATTCGTGCATTATTTTTGCCATTTGATGATATGGTGTTTTAACTCCTGTAACATTCGAAGCTGCAGAAAAAGAACCAATTTTTAATTTTCTGTCTTTATATTTTTCAAGTTCTTTACGAAGGTTTTCAGTACTCACCAATAAGTTTTCGTCGGGTTCAATAATAACAACTTCTGCAGCAGTTTCGTACCACGATGTTTGGTTTGAGTGATGTTCCATATGAGT
>MENE01000018.1:8508-8903 GCA_001769005.1 Bacteroidetes bacterium GWA2_31_9b
GGCGAAGCATTTACGTGTTTCTTAATTAGCTTTTGGGCATAATGATAGCTGTGTGTCATTAAAGTGCCTGTTTCGCTTGTTTCGGTATGTGTGTTTGCTACAAAAGGCCCAAACTGCTCTACTATTTTTCTTTCGATAGGTGCATACAAGCGTCCACTTGCAATCCAATCGGCATACATAATCTTTTGTACTCCATTTGGAGATATGTAAGTTGTATCGATACCGATGATATTTTTTCTAAACTTTTCGAAATAGGATTCCAATGAATTCATAACAAAATAGTATTGTTTTTCGGGTGGTAAAATTAGAACAAAGTTTTAAAATTCCGTATGTTATTAATCTATTCTTTAACATTTGGAATAATAGTAAATTAGAATGTTGGAATAATGGTCTGT
>MENE01000018.1:8935-9412 GCA_001769005.1 Bacteroidetes bacterium GWA2_31_9b
ATATTCCAATATTCCAATTTACTATTTTAAAATTACAACTTAATTCTTAGCTGGGCTTTTATTTCTGATTTAGTATCTCCATGAATCTCACTTAATCCAGATGATATTACATCAGTATCGGAATAATATGTTTGAGAATATCTGAGCCAAAAATCGATGTTTTTTGTAATTGAGTATTTAACGTTAAAGTAAAAGCGTGTGCCATTGGAATAATATGCAGGTATTGAAAAAGCATACAGCATATCACTCTCGTAAGCATAAATACGGGCATTGTAAGTATCTGTATTAAAAATTGCAAATCGAAGATTAAATGTAAGCGGTAGTTTATTTAATCCATAAAAAATATCCTGATACACCATATATCCGTATTCTGATTTGTTACTTCCTTCCTGAAAACGAGTTGTTTCAATCCTGTTTTTTAATGACAACTGGGTGTTAATTGAGTAATTCAGATGATACCTGATTTGAAGTTTTTTC
>MENE01000018.1:9468-13962 GCA_001769005.1 Bacteroidetes bacterium GWA2_31_9b
ATATTTAAACCGGAAATACATACTTACATTTCGAACAGGAGTATAATCGGTCTGGAAAAAATAATCCGTTCCATTCGATGGAGCATCAATACCTGTTTTAATCCATTGAAATTTATATGAATCAAAGTATGTTGAAATTTTAATGTGCTTTATAGGATAAACTTCTAACCCAAGATATAAGCCTGATTCGTTTTGTGCTTCAGATGATTCGGCAAAAGCTCCGCTATAATTTGCCTGATAATCTTTTTCGTAATATCTGTGTAAAACTGACATAGAAACTTGTGGTACAAGCGAAATTACAGTTCCGTTTAGAAATGCCTTACCACCATTTTCGCTTATTGCTTCTTCGCCAAAAAAACTAAAATTTGAAAGTGAAAACTGATAATCAAAACTTAGGTTTGAGTTTTGTTTTCCCTGAAAATCGAATTGGTTTTGTGGTGTAATATCTTTTGTTAGATCGGCACCATATTGATAATTTACACCTGTTATTCCTACTCGAAATTTAGAATGATTATATGAAATATTTGCACCTACAATTTGTTCGTTTATTGCATCTTTATCTTCAATCTCTGAAGGAATTGCATGAGTTCCTGTATTTTGAAAAGAAGAAACAGACTCTATTTCATTATCGACACTATCGGCAATGTTTGCATCAATATTTTTGTTCGAATAAAACGCAGATAGCTCAATGTTTTTATATGCTACAGTAGTTCCTGCTCCACGTAAAAATTCATTTTCGTTTGCCGATGAGTATTTTGATAAGCCTTGTGCTTTTTTTCTGATATTAAGTACATACGACGACTTTCCACCCGACATATCTGACAGCATAACAAGCCCTTGTCCGAATTTTGCTTGAAAATCACCAAGAGTAATAGTTTTAAATACGCCAATATCTTTTAATATAAGGTGTGCAGAATAAAAATCAAACCCATTTTTATTTGTTCCTTCAAAAAACTCTTCGCCTGCATCTTTTTCGGCTGTAAAACCAAAACTTATTTTATCCTTGTAACTGTATTTGTAGCGTGCATAAAGTTTTAAAGGGCTACCTAAATATCTTGAATTTGGATTTGCAGCAAGCAATGAATCACTTATTGGGCTGTATCCTTCTTGTTCTTCAAGAACCTGTTGAGTACGAATAAAAATCTGGTTGTTTCCGTATTTTATTAAGTTTTTGAATTTCACTTTCTGATCGATTGGAACATTTGAAACAGTTATAAAGGGTAATATTAAATCAATATTCTCCTGATTAAATCCATAAACAAATTGTAACTCATAAATACTGAGCATTTCACCATTTGATTTGATATAATCTAAAAGGCTGTTGATTTGAAAATCATTTAAAACCTGAAATTTTTCAAGATCTTCTTTAGTGGCTGAATTTAAATTTAATGGATTATTCAAAAAATAATTTAAATCTTCGTAAAATGAAGTATAATCAATTTCAATATCAGTGCTGGAAGCAATATTTTCAATGATATCTTCAAGGGTTTGTTTTGTAGGCTGATCGGTTTGTGAAAAGGAAACTAAGCTGAATAAAATCAGAATAAAAACACAGAGCGTTTTAAATTGCCAATTTATCCATTTAGAATTCATAGCTTACAGAGAATGAAGGTGTAAAACCTAAAGTCTGATGGTTTACAAAACCAATGTGCAAATTAAATCCGGAATAATGAAATCCTGCTCCGAACGAATAATTTGTAGGATTAGTTGAAATACCTGTTTGAAGCGAAACAAATTCAATTAACCGGTAATCAATTCCGGCTTTAAAAATTGTATTTTGATCAAGCTCGTTTTCAGTCTCAATTGCAAGTAATACTTTATCTGAAAATAAATAACTTATTCCAAGCTTATAAATTGTAGGTATTTTTTCGGTACCCATTTCGCTTCGCGAAGGATTATAAACATGAGCTCCAATAAATAAATTTTTTATTGGTTGCGATAAAATCCCTACTTCAAAAGTAACAGCATCTGAGCTTCCGTATTCGCCCGAGATTTGAGAATGCAAGTAATTTAATTTAATACCTGCTGCAAAATATTCAGTAAATGTTCGTCCAAATGCCAACCCAACCTGTTGCTCGTTGTAATTTGTGTAGCCGTAATAATTGTATGTTGCAGCTATTGTACCGGTTTTTGTAGGAACAGCAACTCCAAATCCTTGCAGGTTTTGTTCTTTAATATATCCCGAATGATGAAATATACCGGCAGAAATTTTATTAACATATCCCAAGCCTGCCTGATTATTGTAAATTGACCAAAAGTCGGTTAATACAACTGATGTATTAGCCATTCCTGCCGATCGGCCACCAGCATTTGATTGTATATACTGTGAATATGCAGATAAAGAAACAAATTGTTGAATAAAAACAAATAGAACTAAAACGAATAGGTTTTTTGATTTATCAAAGATCATCAATTCAATTTTTTAGAACAGTATAATGAAATTAATTTGTTTTAAATTCGAATTTTACCTTTGCCAGATCGTCATTCGCTTTTACAATTTTCGATTTTAAATCTTCTTTATAATCAGTTAATGCTTTTTTAAGTTTTTCATCAGCAGTTGCAAGAATCTGAACAGCAAGAATACCGGCATTTTGCGCTCCATCTATTCCAACAGTAGCAACAGGAATGCCCGGAGGCATTTGTACAATTGCCAACAATGCATCTAAGCCATTAAGCGATGCATTTATTGGAACACCAATTACTGGAACTATTGTCATTGCAGCAATTACTCCCGGTAAATGAGCTGCCATTCCTGCTCCAGCAATAATTACTTCGATACCATTTTTTTGAGCCGATTTTGCAAACTTCTCAACTGCATCGGGAGTTCTGTGTGCCGATAGCGCATTCATCTCGAACGGTATTTTAAAATCGTTTAAAATCTTTGCTGCTTTTTCCATTATTGGCAGATCAGATGTACTGCCCATAATGATACTTACTTTTGGTTTCATTTTATTTCAGATTTTTAGGTTGAAAAAAAATTATTTGATCTTTAATTTTTATCTTCGCAAGATACTTAAAATTGATTTATTCCTTATAAAATGAAAAAAATAAAACTAAAAGACAAAGAATTTGGGGTAAGTATTCCTTCTGATGTAATTCAAAAGGCAATTATTAACGTAGCTGCACAAATTAACTCTGATTATAAAGATGTGGAAACACCTTTGTTTATTAGTATTTTGAATGGATCGTTTATGTTCTCATCCGATTTGTTAAAACATATTAATTTTAATTGTGAGATTACATTTCTAAAACTTTCTTCATATCAGGGAACATCATCAACAGGAACTGTAAAAGAACTTATTGGGATAAATGAAAAAATCACCGGTCGCGAAGTTATTATATTAGAAGATATTGTTGACACAGGTATTACTCTTGAGCAAATATTGCATGAGCTTAATAAACAAAATCCAAAGAATATAAAAGTTACAACATTCCTTTTTAAACCTGAGGCCTACACTAAAAATATTAAGATCGATTATGTTGGTATTGAAATTCCAAACGATTTTATTGTTGGGTATGGACTCGATTATGATGGAATAGGAAGAAACCTCCCCGATATTTATACTTTAATTTAGAATTAGAATTCGTTAAATCCATGTTGAATATTGTAATGTTTGGTCCGCCAGGCTCAGGAAAAGGAACGCAATCACAAAAACTAATCGAAAAATATAATTTGGTTCATATTTCGACAGGAGAAATCCTTAGAAAAGAAATTGCTGAAAAAACACCATTTGGAATTGAAGCACAAAAATTTATCGATGACGGCAATTACGTTACCGATGAAATGGCTATTGAAATTATTCTGAACGTAATATCTAAAAATAAAAATAGTAATGGGTTTGTTTTTGATGGATTTCCAAGAACAATTGCTCAGGCTGACACGTTAAAAAAAATTCTTTCCGATTTAAATTCGGATGTTTCTATGATGATTTCGTTTGATGTTGATGAGGAAATTCTAATCAATCGATTGCAATTACGTTCTGACATTTCTTGTCGACCTGATGATAGAAGTAGAGACATTATTAAAAAGCGATTGGAATTGTATAAACATAAAACAGAATTGGTTAAAAAGTACTATTCGCAACTGAATAAATATCAGTCAATTAATGGAGAAGGTGAAATTGACAAAATTTTTAGTGATATTTGCAAATTGATTGATACGTTAAATTAGGAATTAAAAGAGAGAGTTATGTCGGGAACAAGTTTTATAGATTATGTAAAGATATTTTTCAGATCGGGTAAGGGAGGGGCGGGTTCACCGCATTTACATAGAGAAAAATCGATACTTAAAGGAGGACCCGATGGGGGCGATGGTGGTCGTGGAGGACATATTATTTTAAGAGGCAATAAACAATATTGGACACTTGTACATTTAAAATACCGTAAACATATTTTTGCAACCAGCGGAATGGCTGGAGCCAGTAATACAAAAACCGGTGCTAATGGTAATGATGTTGTTGTGGATGTTCCGCTTGGTACAATTGCTAAAGATGG
>MENE01000019.1:0-1313 GCA_001769005.1 Bacteroidetes bacterium GWA2_31_9b
GCATTAACAGGTATTGAAGTAGTATTGTTGAAATCGCAATTTGCTTGTGTACCTGTTTTAACAGATATATTAGCACAGAATGCCCCACCATAGGTATCTGTTGATGTTTTAAAAACATCAATGTCTGTATCTCCTGTCCAGCTGGTAGGTAATTCTTGTCCCCATCCGACATTGGCCCAGATGAGAAAGGCTAAAAACAAAAATGTTTTTGTGAGTAAATGTTTTTTCATAGTGTAAAGTTTTGGTTTGTATTGAGTTAATTAAATTTTTTAATTAAAATCTATTTCCATAATAATTATGGAAAAGGTTGTTAAGATACCAACAAAAATTTTGTTTTTCAATATTTAGTATTACATAATTGTAAATGTTATGTTAAATTTTGATTTTCAGAAAAAAAGCCTAAAAATCGTCTAAAAAATGAGTTTTTTTGTTTTTAAAAAGGCGTTGGTTTAGCCAAAGTCGTATATATTTCTAACATTTTTATTTTTGAAAATATTATAATTTAAAGTTGTTTATTTAAGGTTAACCTCCCAACCCTCCTTAACAAGGAGGGCTAACAGCATAATTTCAATGTTTCAGTTATTGCCCCTTTTTAAGGGGTTAAAAATTGTTTAAATAAACGACATTGTATTATAATTAGTAAATTGTATTTTCTTTAGCATGGTAGGATAAACCGATGGAAGTAAAACGTCCACCGAACATTCTTTGGAAAGTTTTTTTTATCCACCACCAGCGGGCGACAACATTAAACAAAAAAAGCAGGGCGAACCCTGCATTAATATATGTACTTTGGATTATTATTTTAGTAAATTTTCAATATCGGTTTTTAAAGTAGGTAAATGTTTTATAATTGTACCCCAGATTATCTCATTATCAATCTTGTCGTAACCATGAATTACTCTATTTCGCATGCTAATAATTTGTCTTTTACTTGATATCTCGATTTCTGAATCAAGTTTTTCAATCCGACTCATAGCTTCACCTATTATTTCGAATTCTCGCTCAACTGCTCTGCGTAACATCTTATTACCTAAATAAACATTAAAATCGCGCTTATCTTCAAGAAATTTTTCAATTGAATAAATTGATTCCTTAATATCAAAAAGGTATTTCTTAATCTCAATATTCATAGAGTAAAGTTTTAGTTTGATTTATAGAATCAATAAAATATGGATTTGATAAAGATTTATCTGTAACTAAATCAACAGGCCTATGAAATAGATTTTCAAACTTATCAGCTATGTTAAAGTAAGTATCTGCATATTCACCATAATCCATAGATTTAAAAGAGATTAATAAATCTATATCACTTT
>MENE01000019.1:1393-14866 GCA_001769005.1 Bacteroidetes bacterium GWA2_31_9b
TAATAGTTTAGTGTTGAGATAATAATTTTAAAAATCAAATCATAAAAAATAGGGACTTTGAAATTGTTTAAAAAATATGTCAGTGCTCACCCCTCTGTCCCCCAAAGGGTATGCCCACCCGATAATTATTTGGATAAAAGGGGAATTTGAAAAAAAATAAGTAATTAAAAATGCAAAATCCCCCCGACCCCCTTTAAAAAAGGGGGAGAAAAAGCACAAAAAAAGCAGGGTGAACCCTGCTTTAATAAAATATAGTTGTGTGATTTTATTTTGTAAAATCGCGTGTAGCTAATCGTTTATAACCGTTGTATCTCCATTTTGCATCATCTTCGGCACGTTTAAATAATTCAGCGGCTTCCTCAGGGAATGATTTTGAAAGTGAAGAATAACGTACCTCACTCATTAAAAATTCCTGGAATTTATTCCAATCAGGTTCAACAGAATCAAGTTCAAAAGGATTTTTACCTTGTGCTTCCAATAGTGGATTAAATCGGTAATTGTGCCAGTAACCACATTCAACAGCTAATTTAGCTTCGTGTTGAGTTTTACCCATACCAACATTTAACCCGTGGTTAATACAAGGAGCATAAGCAATAATTAACGATGGTCCAGGATATTCTTCAGCTTCTTTCAACGCTTTAAAATACTGGTTCTGACTTGCACCCATAGAAACCTGAGCAACATAAACATAACCGTACGACATGGCCATCATACCTAAGTCTTTCTTTCGGGTACGCATACCTGCTGCAGCAAATTTAGCAACTGCACCAACTGGAGTAGATTTTGATGCTTGACCGCCGGTATTTGAATAAACCTCTGTGTCAACAACTAATACATTAACATCTTTTCCTGATGCCAATACGTGGTCTAAACCTCCGTAACCGATATCATAAGCCCATCCGTCGCCACCAAAAATCCACTGTGATTTCTTAGCAAGATATTGTTTCAATTCAATAATATCTTTAGCAACAGAATTTTTCTCGTTTTTAAGAGCTGCTAATACTTTTTCTGAAGCAATTTTTGATTCATTCGCATTTGCCATACTGTCAATCCATTCCTGGAATGCAACTTTAGTAGCTGGTGCAACATCATTCATTGCAGCAGTCATCTTTTCGTAGATTCTTTGGCGCATTTTATCAACACCAACCGACATACCTAAACCATATTCAGCGTTATCTTCGAACAAAGAGTTTGCCCAAGCTGGACCATGTCCTTCTTTATTCATGCAGTATGGAGTAGATGGAGCCGATCCACCATAAATAGATGAACAACCTGTAGCATTAGCAACCATCATTCTGTCGCCAAATAGCTGAGTAATTGTTTTAATATATGGTGTTTCACCGCAACCTGCGCAAGCACCACTAAATTCGAATAATGGCTGTGCAAACTGACTGTTTTTAACACTCTTCGATTTTTCTAAAACTGTATCTTTATATCCTACTTTAGTATGCATATAATCGAAACGAGCATCTTCTGCCATCTGACTTTCAAGTGGCTGCATTACTAAAGCTTTAGTTTTTGCAGGACAAACATCAACGCAGTTTCCGCAACCGGTACAATCTAATGGACTAACTTGCATTCTGAACTGGTATTCTTTTGTTCCACCTGTGCCTTGTATTGTTACAGTATCTTTAGGAGCATTTTTTAATTCGTCGGCAGTTAATAAGAAAGGACGAATAACTGCGTGAGGACAAACATAAGCACATTGATTACACTGAATACAATTTGCAGGTATCCATTCTGGAACAGTAACTGCAATTCCTCGTTTCTCAAATGCTGTTGTACCTGCAGGGAATGTGCCATCTTCTCTTCCTAAGAAAGCACTTACTGGTAAATCATCACCTTTTTGAGCATTAATAGGTTCAACTACATTTCTAATAAATTCAGGAGTGTTTTTATTTACAACTGATGCTTTTACTGTTATGTTTTTCCATTCAGCAGGTATTTTTACCTCTGTAAGTTCACCACCACGGTCAACAGCAGCTTTATTCATGTTAACAACATCTTCACCTTTACGCCCAAATGATTTTACAATTGCTTTTTTCATTTGTGTTTCAGCCAACTCGTAAGGAATAACATTTGCGATTTTAAAGAATGCAGCTTGCATTATCATATTGGTTCTGTTTCCTAAACCAATTTCTTCAGCAATTTGTGTTGCATTAATAATGTAACATTTGATTTCTTTTTCAGCAAGTATTTTCTTCATGCTGTCTGGGAAACGATTTTTTGTTTCTTCAGCATCCCAGGTACTATTTAAAAGGAATGTTCCTCCTTTTTTTATACCTCTAAGCATTTCGTATTTGTCGAGATATGCAGGAACGTGACAAGCAACAAAGTCAGGTGTTCCAACTAAATACGATGAACGAATAGGTTGATCACCAAAACGTAAGTGAGAAACGGTAATACCTCCCGATTTTTTTGAATCGTAAGCAAAATATGCTTGTGCATATTTGTCAGTGTTATCACCAATAATTTTTATTGAGTTTTTATTTGCTCCTACAGTACCATCTGATCCAAGACCAAAAAATTTACCTTCGAAAGTTCCTTTAGGAACAACACTAATTTCAGGTAATAATGGTAACGATAAGAAAGTAACATCATCAACAATACTAATTGTAAAATGATTTTTTGGTTGTGGTAAACTTAAATTATTGTATACTGATACAATTTGAGCTGGTGTAGTATCTTTTGAACTTAATCCATATCGGCCACCAACAATAAGTGGAGCTTTATCTTTACCATAGAATAATTCACGAATATCAAGATATAATGGTTCGCCATTAGCTCCAGGTTCTTTTGTCCTGTCTAAAACAGCAATACGTTTAACCGTTTTTGGAAGCACTTTCATGAAATATTTTTCAGAAAATGGACGGTATAAATGAACAGATATTAAACCTACTTTTTCGCCCTGAGCTATTTTGTAATCAATTACTTCCTGAATTGTTGAAGTAACAGAACCCATAGCAACAATAATATTTTCAGCATCTGGTGAACCATAATATGTAAATGGATGATATTCTCTGCCGGTCATTTTAGTAATTTCCTGCATGTATCCTTCGATCATATCAGGAATTGGTTCGTAAAATTTATTAGCAGCTTCACGACTCTGGAAATAGATATCAGGATTTTGAGCTGTACCACGTGTTACAGGATGCTCTGGATTCAAAGCATTATCTCTGAATTGTTGCAATGCTTTCCAATCGAGAAGTTTTGCAAGATCTTCGTTCTCAAAATATTCAACTTTTTGAATTTCGTGTGATGTTCTGAAACCATCGAAAAAATGCATAAATGGAATTCGTGATTTAATAGCAGCAAGGTGAGCAATACCTGCTAAGTCCATAATTTCCTGAACAGTACCGGTAGCTAGCATTGCAAAACCAGTTTGACGGGCACTCATCACATCGCTATGATCACCAAATATTGATAAAGCCTGAGCAGCTAAACTACGTGCACTAACATGGAATACACCAGGTAATAATTCACCTGAGATTTTATACATGTTTGGAATCATAAGTAATAATCCCTGAGAAGCAGTAAATGTTGAAGTTAATGCTCCTGATTGTAACGAACCATGAACTGCACCAGCAGCTCCACCTTCAGATTGCATTTCAGTTACCTGAACTGTATCTCCGAAAATATTTTTTCTCCCATTTGCAGCCCATTCGTCTACATATTCTGCCATTGTTGATGATGGGGTGATAGGATAAATCGCGGCAACTTCGCTAAACATATATGCAACATGAGCTGCAGCATAGTTACCATCGCAAGTTATGAATTTCTTTTTTTGTGACATTTCTAACTCCTTAATTTATTTAATAATAGATAATTAACGTAATTTTTGGACTTACAAAAGTAAAATAAAAATCTTATTTATTACAGTAATTCATTAGAAATTAGCACTCTTTAAAACTATTCAGTTTTAATATAAATAATTTCATATCTACTTAATACACAAAATAAAAAATGCGGAAGTAGTTCCGCATTTTACATATATTGTGTTGTTAAACATTAACTCATTAGTCACTATTCATCGAAACAAGAAATTCTTCGTTCGATTGTGTTTTTACCAGCTTATCACGTAAAAATTCCATCGCTTCAACTGAGTTCATATCGGTTAAATAATTACGTAAAACCCATATTTTACTTAGTTTTGCTTGTTCAATAAGTAAATCTTCACGTCGTGTGCTTGAAGCAATAATATCAACAGCAGGATAAACTCGTTTGTTCGAAAGTTTTCTGTCGAGCTGTAACTCCATGTTACCTGTACCTTTAAACTCTTCGAAAATTACATCGTCCATTTTTGAACCTGTATCGGTAAGAGCAGTAGCAAGAATTGTTAACGAACCACCTTCTTCAATGTTACGTGCTGCACCAAAGAAACGTTTTGGCTTGTGTAATGCATTTGCGTCAACACCACCAGAAAGTACCTTGCCTGATGCAGGAGAAACAGTATTAAATGCACGTGCTAAACGAGTTATAGAATCTAAAAGAATTACAACATCGTGACCGCACTCTACAAGGCGTTTTGCTTTTTCTAAAACAATATTTGCAATACGAACGTGGCGTTCTGCAGGCTCATCGAAAGTTGATGAAATTACTTCGGCATTTACACTTCGAGCCATATCTGTAACCTCTTCTGGACGCTCGTCGATTAAAAGAACTATCATGTACACTTCAGGGTGGTTTGCTGCAATAGCATTGGCAATTTCTTTCAATAAAACAGTTTTCCCCGTTTTTGGCTGAGCAACAATTAAACCACGTTGTCCTTTGCCAATAGGAGCAAACATATCCACAATACGAACCGATAATTTATCGTTTCTGTTGCTTGTTAAATTAAATTTTTCTTCAGGGAATAATGGTGTTAAGAAATCGAAAGGAACTCTGTCGCGAATATAATCGGGGCTGCGTCCATTAATTTTCTCAACTTTAATAAGTGGAAAATATTTTTCACCTTCTTTTGGTGGTCGAATTGTACCTTCAACACTATCGCCGGTTTTTAATCCAAAGAGTTTTATTTGCGATTGAGAAACATAAATATCATCGGGTGAATTCAGGTAATTGTATTCAGCTGAACGTAGAAATCCATAACCATCGGGCATGATTTCAAGAACACCGGAGTTAGAAATTATTCCTTCAAATTCGTAAGAACGATCATTTGTTTTTTTCTCGAATACTCTTTTTTGAAATGGTTCTTTGTTTTGTTTATCAATATTTCTTTGTTGTTCGAAATTTTTATCAGATTCTGTTTCTGAACTAATTATAGGTTCGATAACTGAAATTTCGTTAAAAGCAACGATTGATTCATCATTTAAAGAAATAGGAGTTTCAAAATCCTCACCATTTTGTGAAAAATCATTGTGTTTACTTGCAACTGTTTTTTCAAATTCGTTAACAGGATTATCTAATTTTCGATCAGCACGTTTAATAATTTTTACTCTTTCTCTTTGTATAGGAGCTTGAGGCTGTGATTGTGCTTGTGGTTGTGCTTGAGGTTGAGGTTTTGCTTGTGGCTGTGGTTGAACCTGTTTTTGTATTGGTTCCTGAACAGTTTTAGGTTTTTCAGGATTTCTTTTTCGAATGGTACTTTTTCTTTCGGGCTTTACTTCAGTTGTAGCATTTACTGCTTGTTGATCAAGGATTTTGTAGATTAGATCCTGCTTCTTTAAAGCCTCAACTTTTTTAATATCCAATTGCTTGGCAATGTCTTTTAATTCATTTAAAAGTTTTTTATTCAATTCGAGAATATCGTACATAATTAATTAGGAAATTTGTTTATAGATTTTTTAAAAATTGATTAAAGCAATTAATCATTGATTTTACCAGTAAAACGAACGAATTGTTTACTGTCTGGAAATGAGATACAAAATGTTTGTATAAAAATCACTGCAATATTAAATATTTCTTCATAAATACCAAAGTTACTTTACAAAAATTTTACAAAAAATTAAATAATATTAGTTTATTTTAAAAAAAATGAACACAAATGCGTTTTGTAAACATATTTGAATAAATTTGTAACAGGTTAACTCAAGATAACGTATTATTTAAGCTACAATCTATACTTTTAAAAGAAATGAGACAGTTAAAAATAATTAAACAAGTTACCAACAGAGAAACTGCCTCCTTAGACAAATATCTGCATGAAATCGGAAAGGTTGATCTTCTTACTGCTGAAGATGAAGTAGAGTTAGCACGTCATGTAAAAAATGGAGATCACTCTGCATTAGAAAAACTTATTAAAGCAAACCTCCGGTTCGTTGTTTCTGTTTCAAAACAATATCAGAATCAAGGTTTAAGTTTGCCCGATTTAATTAACGAAGGTAACCTGGGATTGATTAAAGCTGCAAAACGTTTCGACGAAACTCGTGGATTTAAATTTATATCTTATGCTGTATGGTGGATTCGACAGTCAATACTTCAGGCATTGGCAGAACAAGCTCGAATTGTACGATTACCATTGAATAAAATTGGATCAATAAATAAAATAAATAAAGCTCTTTCTGAATTAGAACAAAAATACGAGCGCGAACCCTCAATAGATGAGCTTTCTAAAGCGATAGAACTTGCTCCTAATGATATTAAAGATGCCATGCGAAGTGCTGGTCGTCATGTATCAATGGATGCTCCGCTTACTGAAGGTGAAGATGGGGATATGTATGAGGTGATGTTGAGTAGCGATAGCCCTAGTCCTGATGGAAACTTATTGAACGATTCTCTCCGTAAAGAAATTGAACGTGCTCTTTCATCACTAACCGATCGTGAAGCAAGTATCATAAAATTGTATTTTGGATTAAACGGGAAGCATCCATATACATTGGAAGAAATAGGAGAGGAGTTTAATCTTACTCGTGAACGTGTTCGCCAGATAAAAGAAAAAGCAATTAAACGACTCAAACAGACTACCCGTAGCAAGATTTTAAAAACATATCTCGGATAAACAAAAAGAACATTTGTAAGTTAAGGAAACCATGAGTTTCCTTTTTTTTATCTATTTTTGTTACTATTAAATATAAAAAATATGAAGCATTTGATATCACCCTCGTTACTTTCTGCTGATTTTGGTAATCTGCAACGCGATATTGAAATGATAAATTCAAGCGAAGCCGATTGGTTTCACCTTGATATTATGGATGGAGTATTTGTTCCCAACATCTCATTTGGTTTTCCTGTAATGAAATTTATAAAAAAACATGCAAAAAAACCATTAGATGTACACCTAATGATTATTGATCCTGATAGATATATTGAAGAGTTTAAAAATGCAGGAGCAGATATTCTTACAGTACATTATGAAACATGCAATCATTTGCACCGCACCGTTCAGAACATTAAATCACACGGGATGAAGGCTGGTGTTAGCTTAAACCCACATACTCCTGTGCATGTGCTCGAAGATATTATTGCAGATATTGATCTTGTATTAATAATGTCTGTAAATCCTGGTTTTGGTGGACAGAAATTTATTCCTAATGCATTTGAAAAAATTAAAAATCTTAAGAAGTTGATTTTAGAGAAAAAATCAAATTCCTTAATCGAAGTGGATGGAGGAGTTGACGGTACCAATGCAAAACTATTGATTGATGCAGGCTGTGATGTTCTTGTTGCCGGAAATTATATTTTTGGATCAGCAAATCAGTTAAAGACGATTTCGGAGTTAAAAAAGATATAGTTTTATTTAAACATTTATTTTAAAAATCAACCTGTTTTTGTCCTTTATCCCTAAAGGGAACAGGTTGATTTTTTTATTTACAATAATTATTCTTTCCCATCCAGGTAATCTTGAAGATAAGCATATCGTTCGGTTAGCTTACCATTTTTCGTTATTGATGCACGTTCAATAATTCCTGCATCGTCATTACCAAAAAGCGATGGATATACTTTATCCAATAAATCGCTACCAAAATCGGCAGAAGCGTTTCGTGGTAATTCACCCGGTAAATTATCAATAGCCATAACCGTGATATTTTTAGGACTAATAAACGGACGTTCATCTTTACCTGTAACCGGATTATAACCATAAAATGGATCGGCAATTGTTGATGGGCGAACAGTTGAAGCTATTGGTCCATTTACATCGCAACTTACATCGGCAATAACTGTAATTTTAAAACCGGGTTCGAGATAATCTTCTTTCAATATTAATTTTGGAGATTTTGGATCCCAGAAGTGACATGCAATAAATATATCTGTTACTTTGGTGTATGGTTTAAACGTTGATTCGTACTCTTCGGGATGTTTAAAGAAGTGTTGCAAGTTAAACTGCATTCCTCCTTTATGTTTAACGTAATGTTCAGGATCGAGTCGGCAAAGAACAGCTTCATCAAACTCCAGATTTAAAAACTCATCGGGTGTAACTTCACGTAAGTTTAATTGCCTTAATGTTTCCATTGCTCCCATGGCAACTCGTCCTCCACCGGTAACAAGAATCTTTTTCTTTTTAAGCTTGATCAGTTTCAACCCTGCATACATCTCGTCCATATCGTGACATTGATGTGCCGGTTTTAATTGAAACTCGCCCATGCGAATACCTCTGCCACGTAAGCCATTGTAAGCGCCAACAATACCTGCCCATCGGCCAAATGCAACTATTCGTGCACCATTGTAATCAGTTAAATATTCGTAATCTACCAATTGAATTTTCTTGCGGATAATTTCCTGGAGCAAACCTCTGTTGTAAGGTTGTTTTTTGGCAACATGAGCAAAAAACATATAAGTTTTACCTGGGATTAGTGTTGCAGGATTTACTTCTTTAACACCAAGGAGGATATCGCAATCGCTAAGATCTTCCTTCATATTCTGATCGAGGTATTTATATTCTTCGTCGGTAAAACAACGAATATCGCTGGGTTGAATAAATAATTCCACATTTGGGAATCGTTCAATTAAATTAACTGCTAATGGAGGAGTAACAGGTACTCGTTTATCGGGTGGATTTTTTGTTTCGCGTAATACACCAACTTTTATTTTTTTATTCATACTATATTGCTTTATGAGATTCGACTTTGAAGGCTTTAAAATTAATTTTTTTTTCGCTAATAACCCCTAAAGAGAGCAATCTTTTTGTATCTTTGCAGTTCCAATATGGGGCTGTTTTGGTTTTGACGGTAATGATAATTGGAGTGTAAGCATGTCGAGCTTTGAGTTTTGGCTCGTAAATCTCAATTCTCAAAAACAATAAACGGCGAAAATAATTACGCGCTTGCTGCTTAATCTCACTCAGTGAATTAAACTTAATTCTGGGGTCTAGGTACTTCAGAACAAGCTGTCTCTCAAAGAGCGATGTTTAACCGCGCTTGACATAGAGGCATCGTAAATGTTGAACTAGCATGGTTGGCGCTTCGATGGCCATGCGAAATAAAGAAGATAAGGATTGGTTCGGCTGCTCTTTGCCAGGCCACTCACGAAAACCAATAAAGAGATAAGCATGTAGAAAACATTTGGGTTTCTTATTCGGACGCGGGTTCGAGTCCCGCCAGCTCCACAAGAAAACATCATAAATCAGTTGATTTATGATGTTTTTTTAATAATAAATGTTTATCTAAATAGAGAAAATATTAATTTTCAATTTGTATCTTTGTATAAAGAAAAATTAAAAATAGCCGCCACAAGGGGTGCTCTGGCATGCGGATGAGAGTTCCGCCGGTTTAAAAGGGCTCGGGAAAATACCCGGGCCTGTTTTATTTAGATTTATGATTTAAATTGATTCCCTGAAAAATGATCAACTTCTTCGTTGTCGGTTGAAATATATTCTTTCATCAGATTGGCTGTCATACACGAATGTATGGGTATAACACCTATGAGATCACCAATTTGTATTGAATTTATAAATTCGTCAGTTGCTGAAATTGTTCCGTGCTCCTGAGACAGTTTGCTCAGATAACAGTTTTTTTCCGGATTTGACCATCCGATTTGAGTTAAATGAACTACCTGCCCAAATACTTTCGTTTGATCTTTTAAAATATACTCCTTTGAAAAGTGAACACCCCCGCCATATACAATTATTTCATTTCTGTCTTTATGAATTGCAACAACAGGACAAGCCATACAGACTGCAATTTTATCGATATTACATGATTCGAGTTCAAGTTGCATAAGATCATAAAATACAAAATTACCCGGCCGGATCTCATCAATTCCTTCAAAATTGTCAACAATGCTGCACGAAGGTGTATCTCCATATGATAAAATCAACTCTGGATATTTTGAAATATATTTGTTTTTAAGTTGAATGAACTGATTGGTTGAATTTATAGATATCTGAATTATTTCTTCTTTTGTTTTTGCCTGATAGGTATTTCCTGAATGAGTTAAAAATCCTTTAAATTGAAGCTTTTCGTGATTTGCTTTTTCCATAATATCATCAATTACTGAATAATTCTCAGAGAGCAATCCTGTTCTATGATATCCGGTATCAATCTTAATAAAAAAACCTACCGGAAATTTCAGGTTTTTGTTTAAATATTCGATCGATTCTAAATTTTCTACAGTTATATTAAGTTGTATTTCTTCTGCTAGCTCATTTATCTTTTCTATCTCGCGAATATTTACAGGAAAAGCAACAGTTATGTCTTTCCAACCATCGTTGGCAAAATAAGTAGCCATTGAAAATGAAGATACAGTAATTTTATCGACCTTAGCTTTTTTGAACCATTTACCTATAATTCTGGATTGGTGAGTTTTGAAATGTGGCCGTAATATAACATGGTTTGCTTTTGCTTTTTGAACCATGAAGTTGATATTTCCCAGGCACTTGTTTTTATCAAGCAATAAAGTGGGTTTAATAATGTTGTTGAAATTCATTTCTAACTTATAAAATATCTAGATTAAACCCAGTTTTTTTGCACGCTTCTCCCAGTTTTTCTTGGCTTGTTCCTGCATATCTTCAATATTATCAAACTCGTCCATAATTTCAGTTCCAAGAAGTGTTTCAATAATATCTTCCATGGTAACAATACCAACCATTTCACCATATTCACCAACGATCATGGCGATATGTTCTTTTTGGCCAATTAATCTGTAAAATAATCGAATAATTGGTATTCGTTCGTTAACAACCATAATATTTCTAGCGATGGAGCTTAATGGTGAGTCTGTATTTTGTTCGATCATATTCTGCATTAAGTCATCTTTAAGAATATAACCTGTAATGTTATCAATATCGTCTTTGTAAATTGGGATTCGCGAAAAGCGAATTTTTTCGTGCATTTCAAAGAAATCCTTTATTGTAGTTTCTTCAGGTGCAGCAAGTACAACAATGCGGGGTGTCATAATACTTTCTACTACAATATTATTGAATATCATCAGGTTCGATAATATTTTTGATTCTTCTTCTTTAAAAAGGCCTTCTTTAATACCAATCTTAGCCATAGCATGAAATTCTGTTCGGCTAAGAGTTGTTTGGCTTTTATCTTTTCTAAGTGCTGATGTAACAAATTTTGCTAAAAAGATGATAGGAAAAAAAGGTGAGTAAATCATTATATTTAACATCATCGGAACATAAGGAGCAATCTTTTTCCAGTGTATTGCGCCAATAGTTTTTGGAACTATTTCAGAAAAAATTAGAATTACAATAGTTAATAATCCGGAAACAATACTTAAATATTCATTTCCCCAAACTTCTTGAGCTTGAATACCAACTCCAACAGCTCCCATGGTATTAGCAATGGTATTAATCGTTAAAATTGCTGCAAGAGGAGTATCAATTTTATCTTTAAATCTTTTTATAGCTTTAGCATACATTTTATTCTCATTAATTTTTCCTGCAATAAAGCTTGGAGTTATACTAAGAAAAGATGCTTCGAGAAGTGAACACGTAAATGATGTTAAAACAGTAAGTAAAAAATAAAGTATTAGTAATCCCATGAATAATTAAATGTTGATTTATGCAATTATACTAAATTATTTTTCATAAAAATGCATTTGAGCTATATAATCATAAACTGGCTGATGTAAGAAAAACCGTATGTCTTTTCCTTCTTTAATCGACTGGCGTATAAAACTTGATGAAATTTCCATTTGTGGAGCCTGAACCAATTGTACATTTTTATGATTTTCATATACTCCTAATCCATGTCCCGGTCTTGGGTAAACATAAACTTTATATCGATCTAGTATTTGCTCGTTGTTTTTCCATTTATGAAAATAAGTCAGATTATCGGAACCAATTAGAATTACAAAATCTTTTGTAGGATGTTTTTCGGCAAGATATGTGAGCGTATCAATGGTATATGAAGGTTTTGGTAGTCGGAATTCAATATCCGAAGGTTTAATTTTATAATCGTTTCCAACTGCCAGCTCAACCATTTTAATTCGTTCGTACTCATTTACAAGACTTTCTTTCGACTTAAAAGGATTTTGAGGACTAACAATTAACCATATTTCAGAAAGATCGGTAAATTCAATCATATAGTTGGCAATTGCTAAATGTCCAATATGTATAGGATTAAACGAGCCAAAAAATAAACCAATTTTCATTGTTACTTATTAATAAAATTTCTTATAACATTTTCTGCCTCAGAAATTGCAACATCTAAGATGTTATTATAAATAATTATATCAAATTTTTTAGCAAATGCAATTTCCTCTTTTGCTTTAGCAATGCGAGTTTCAATATCTTCTGAGCTATCTGTCGATCGTAAACGGAGTCTTTTTTCAAGTTCATCGATGCTTGGAGGCATAATAAAAATCGACAAAGCATTGTCTGGAAACCTTTTTTTGATGTTTAATCCACCAACAACATCAACATCGAATATAACATGATTTCCTTTTGCCCAGATTCTATCTACTTCGCTTCGAAGGGTTCCATAAAAACGATTTTTATAAACTTCTTCCCATTCTACAAACTCATATTTTGCAATTTTTTGTTTAAACTCATCAATAGTTAAAAAATAATAATCTTTACCATGAGTTTCATTTGAACGAATAGGGCGACTGGTTGCCGAAATTGAGAATTCAAGATTCAGGTTTTTGTTCAACAAACGATGAACTATTGTTGTTTTTCCGGCACCCGATGGGGCAGAGAATATAAACATCTTCCCTAGCATCATTTCAGAAATCAATTTGTTATAAAATATTTAATCCTTGTTCTTTAATTTTTTCCAGCTCATCTTTCATCAGTACAACGATTTTTTGAATATCATAATCGTTTGCTTTTGAGCCAATTGTATTTATTTCGCGACCAATTTCCTGAGTAATAAATCCGAGTTTTTTTCCTGATGGTTCAGGATCGTTTAGTACTTCTTTAAAATATTTGCAATGATTCGTTAATCGCACTTTTTCTTCAGTGATATCGAGTTTTTCCAAATAGTAAATGATTTCCTGTTCAAGTCTGTTTTTATCGATATCTTTTTCGTCGATCGTTTTACGTAAACTTTCTTTAATTTTTTCTTTAATTTTTAAAGTTCGGGCTTCTTCAAAAGGAGTAATTTCGTTTTTGTATTTTTCAATAATCTCTATTCGTGAAATAAAATCTTC
>MENE01000019.1:15232-15872 GCA_001769005.1 Bacteroidetes bacterium GWA2_31_9b
TATATCGAACTAATTAGGGAATTATAAGCCAAAGGTAAATAAAAATTTTACATGATTTTTCTGTAAAGATTTTCAGCTAATCATAAATAAAGTTTTTTAATGATTGAAACTTAATAGAATTCAGGAGTCAGAATTCAGAAGATAAAGTCAAATTCAAACTTTATACTTTTATCTTTATACTTTTATCTTTTCATCCTACATATATTTTCGTTTTCTGAAATACATTAATAATATTCCAAAAAGTAAAACGAATCCAATAGGTAGAATTGTGTTCATAAGTTGCCACTTAGTTTTTTCTTTTATTAGCTTTGATTTATCGAGTAAACGGAGTTTGAAGTCGCGGGAACGGATATCGAGAATTCCATCTTTTTCGACCAGAAAATGAACAGCGTTCATAATAAACTCTTTGTTGCCAAAAGTTTGTTTTGTATAACGGTCGTAACCCAATGGTGAAAGAAAAACTCCATTGGCACGCTCACGAACTTCGTTGCGAATAATATCGGCATCGGAAATCACAATCATTTGTGTTTGAACACTTTTACTCAGATATTTAAAATCTTGACCATTAGTATATTCTTTAGTAAGCCTGTTTGTAAAAACCGATTCGAATTCACCTTCTAAAAGTATGGCTATGGGTTTA
>MENE01000020.1:0-9451 GCA_001769005.1 Bacteroidetes bacterium GWA2_31_9b
TAGTTTCTTATGTACTGCTTTAAAAGCATTGATTGTAATTTCAACATCTTCTAAAGTATGAGCTGCAGTTGGAATAATACGTAACATCAATTGTCCTTTAGGAATAACCGGATAAGTTACAATAGAACAGAAAATATTGTAATTTTCTCTTAAATCCATTGTAATATTTGTTCCTTCAGGGACACTTCCTGAGAAAAATACCGGAGTAACAGGTGATTCCGTATTTCCTAAATTAAACCCAGCTTCGCGTAATCCTTTTTGTAATGCATGAACTACTTTCCAAAGGTTGTCGCGTAATTGTTTCTGAGTTTTTAAAAGCTCAAGTCTTTTTAATGAACCATAAACTATAGGCATTGGAAGAGACTTAGCAAAAATCTGTGAACGCATGTTGTAACGTAAGAAGTTGGTAACTTCTTCAGTTGATGCAACAAAAGCACCAATACCAGCCATAGCTTTTGCAAATGTTGCAAAATAGATATCAATATCATCCTGAACACCAAAGTGTTCACCAATTCCAGCTCCTGTTTTACCCATTGTTCCAAAACCATGAGCGTCATCAACTAATAATCTAAATTCAAATTTTTTCTTAAGAGCAGCAATTTCTTTTAATTTACCTAAATCACCAGCCATACCAAAAACTCCTTCAGTAATAACTAAAATACCTCCGCCTGATTCTTTTACCAGTTTAGTTGCGAAACCTAACATCTTTTCGCATTTTTCCATGTCGTTATGGGCATATACAAAACTTTTTCCACCTTTTGCTTTATGTAGGAAAATACCGTCCATTATACAAGCATGTGATTCGGAATCATACACAATAACATCTTTTCTTGTAACTAAGGTATCAATAATTGAAATCATTCCCTGATATCCGAAGTTTAAAAGAAAAGCATCTTTTTTACCAACAAATTCAGCAAGTTGATTTTCAAGTTCCTCGTGCATTGATGTTTGTCCCGACATCATTCGGGCACCCATTGGATATGCTAATCCATATTGTTTCGCACCTTCGGCATCAGCTTTTCTAACTTCGGGGTGATTAGCCAAACCGATATAATTATTTAAACTCCATGTAAGAACATCTTTTCCACGAAATTTCATTCTTGGTGCAATTTCGCCTTCTAGTTTTGGAAAAGTGAAGTAACCATGTGCTTCTTTCATGTACTGACCCAAAGGGCCCATACTCTGTTGTATTTTATCGAATAAGTCCACTTTACTTAGATTTTTAATTATTTTTGATGGCACAAAAGTAAACTTTTTTAAAAATATAGCAAGTAGATGAAAATAAATTAACTATTTTCACCGTTTTCATTAAATTATATTTTATCAATTTAAACTAAAAGTGTACATTTGCAAAATGTTTAAAAAAATGAACCGAATAATTATTATAGCAGTTATTATTGCTTTATTTACATCCTGTAAATATGAGAAATTACTTAAGAGTCACGATTATAGGTTAAAATATCAGAAAGCATTAATTTATTATGCAGAGGAAGATTATATCAGGGCTAATGGTTTGTTTGAACAATTAAAACCAATATTAAAAGGCTCTAGAGAAGCTGATACTGTATTTTTTTATAGTGCTTATTGCAATTTTTACGAAGGAGATTATATGTTAGGCTCATACTATTTTGATGAATTCAGACGTACATTTGGAAATAGTCCATTTGCTGAAGAAGCTGAATACATGAGTGCTTATTGCAATTATAAGTTATCGCCCCGACCAACTTTAGATCAATCGTATTCAAATAAGGCTATTTCGCAAATTGGCCTATATCTTTCGAAATATCCAAACTCAACAAGAAATGATGAATGTTATAAGATTATTGAAGAGTTAAGAAATAAGCTCGTTGAGAAATCGTATTTAAGTGCAAAGCTTTATTATAATTTAAGTGATTATAAAGCTGCAACTATTGCTCTAAACAATAGCCTTGAGCAATTTCCAGAAACAAAATACAGAGAAGAAATAATGTTTCTAATATTAAAAGCAAGTTTTTTACTTGCAGAAAATAGTGTTGAAACTAAAAAGATTGAAAGATATCAAAATACAGTCGATGAATATTATTCATTTACATCAGAGTTTACACAAAGCATATATTTAAAAGAAGCTGAAAAAATATTTTCAGATTCACAAAAGAAGCTGAAAAATTAATCATAACTAAATATTTTCAATATGATCGATTACAAAAAGACCAAAGCGCCTGTTACAACTGTTACTCGTAATCTTGCAACTTTAAATAAAGATACTGGTAATATTTATGAAACAGTTGCTATTGTGTCAAAAAGAGCAAATCAAATTAGTGGGGAACTGAAAGAAGAGTTAAACAGAAAATTAGAAGAGTTTGCTTCTTATACCGATAACTTAGAAGAAGTTTTCGAAAACAGAGAACAAATCGAGATTTCGAAATTCTACGAACGTTTACCAAAACCAACATTAATTGCTATGCAGGAATTTATCGATGATCAGGTTTATTATAGAAAACCAGAAATAGAAGAAGTTGAATAAATTTTTTGCATATTAAATTAGCTTATGAAGCTAAAAGATAAACATATTCTGTTAGGTATTACAGGAAGTATAGCGGCCTATAAAGCTGCTATTCTTGTTAGATTACTTGTTAAAGAAGGTGCACAGGTAAAAGTTGTAATGACAGAACTTGCAAAAGAGTTTATTACTCCTTTAACATTGGCAACATTATCGAAGAATCCTATTCTTGTTGATTTTTTTGATCCTGAAAATGGACAATGGAATAGCCATGTTGATTTAGGAATGTGGGCCGATTTGTATTTAATTGCTCCAGCTACAGCCAATACAATGGGTAAAATGGCAAACGGTGTTGCCGACAACTTGCTATTAACTTCATACTTATCGGCAAAATGTCCGGTAATGGTTGCCCCTGCAATGGATTTAGACATGTTTCAACATCCTGCAAATACAAAAAATATTGAAATATTAAAATCATACGGGAATATTATATTAGAACCTGCAACTGGAGAACTTGCCAGTGGATTGTCGGGTAAAGGACGAATGGAAGAACCCGAAATGATTGTAGAAAAAGTAATTGATTTTTTTACTTCAAAAAAAAAACTACTGAATAAAACGGTTTTAGTTACTGCCGGGCCTACATACGAACCCATTGATCCAGTTCGTTATATTGGAAATTTCAGCACCGGCAAAATGGGTTTTGCACTAGCTGAAGAGTTGGCAAATAACGGAGCTCATGTTATTCTAATTAGTGGACCTACATTTTTAACTACTGACAATAAATTAATTACTCGCATTGATGTGGTTACAGCAGATGAAATGTATTCTGCAGCAATAAATCATTTTCCTAAATGTGATATTGCAATAATGTCGGCAGCAGTAGCTGATTTTAAACCATCTGAAAGTTTTAGCGAAAAAGTTAAGCGTGGTAAAGACAATTTACAAATCAATCTTACTCCAAATAAAGATATTGCTGCTGAACTGGGAAACATAAAAACAAAAAATCAAATTTTAGTTGGATTTGCTTTAGAAACAAATAATGAGCTTGAAAATGCAATTAAAAAAATTAAATCGAAAAATTTAGATTTTATTGTCCTTAACTCTTTAAAAGAAAAGGGTGCAGGCTTTGGTCATGATACAAATAAAATTTCGATTATTGATAAAAATGGCAATAAAACAGATTTTAATCTCAAATCAAAAAACAAAGTTGCTGTTGATATCGTTAATAAATTAGTTGAGTTATTAAATCCGAAAAACAACTAATATCCATATTATGGTAAAAAAAAGTGTTCTACTCATTGTGTTTATATGTTTAACCTATTTTAGTTTTAGTCAGGAACTGAGATGTAATATTCAGGTTGTTTCTTCGCAAATTCAGGGTACAAATAAACAAGTTTTTCAAACTATGCAAAATGAGCTGTACGAATTTATGAATAATACAGCATGGACAAATCACATTTTTAAAAACGAAGAAAGAATAGATTGCAATATAATGATAAACTTATCGGATCATGAAGGTGATGAGTTTAAAGGAAGTATTCAGATTCAATCCCGACGACCAGTATATAACACATCGTATAACTCTACAATTATTAATTATAAAGACGATGATGTAAAATTTAATTATGTTGAATTTGAACCATTAGAATTTAGTATATCTGAACACAGGTCGAACTTAACATCAATATTAGCATATTATGCATACATTATTATAGGTTTCGATTACGATACTTATTCGATGTTGGGTGGAACAGAATATTTTCAAAAAGCAGAACAGATAGTTACGAATGCTCAAAATGCTCCTGAAAAGGGGTGGAAAGCTTTCGAAAGTAGAAAAAACAGGTATTGGCTTGTTGAAAATATTTTAAACGATCAGTACAATGGTGTTCGACAATTTCAATATCGCTTTCATCGATTAGGACTTGATGTAATGAGCTCTAAAGAAGCTGCCGGAAGAACAGGAATTTCTGAAGACCTAGAATTATTGCAGAAAGTTTATCGCCAGAAACCCGATCCTTTTTTATTTTTTTACGATCTGGTATTGTCTTCAAAATCGGATGAGCTGGTAAATGTATTTTCAGAATCATTTATGGCTGAAGCCGACAGGGTATATAATATACTTGTTGAAATTGATCCTTCCAGAACCGATAAATACAAGAAAATTAAAGAAAAATAGTTTTTCAACTTTTTTCAGTTAATTTGTACTTGAATCGGAATTGTAAAATTTCCTGATTTTTATCTAAGTTTGTAAATCATATTATAACTGATTAAAAGAAACCTAGCGATGCTTCAATCTTTGTATATCCAGAACTATGCTCTTATAAATGAACTGGAAATTGATTTTAACAGTGGCTTGAATATTATTACCGGCGAAACAGGAGCAGGGAAATCAATTTTACTTGGTGCCTTATCATTAATCCTGGGGCAAAGAGCTGATACTTCAATTTTAAAAGATAAATCAAAAAAATGTTTTGTTGAAGCAAGATTTCAAATCAATAAATACGAAATAAAAAAGTTCTTTCAGGTTAACGATATTGATTATGATGATATTACAACAATTCGCAGAGAAATTACCGATAATGGAAAATCGCGTGCATTTATAAATGATACTCCTGTAAATATTAGTTTATTAAAAGATCTTAGTTCGTATTTTGTAGATATTCATTCACAGCATCAAACATTATTATTGGGTGATGACCATTTTCAATTAAATTTTGTTGATTCGTTTGTAAATCATAAAGAAGTTCTTGAAAAATATGCCAATGAGTATTTGGAGTATAATAAGTTATTGAGTCAGTATAACGAATTGCTTTCAAATTCAAAAAAGGCAAAAGAAGATCTCGAATATTTTCAATTTCAGTTTACTCAGATTGATTCGGCAAAATTATTTGATGGCGAACAGGATGATCTTGAAGTTGAATTACAAAAATTAACTCACACCGAAGAAATTAAACTGAATCTTACCAGTGCATATCAGATATTTATAGGTGAAGAAATTAATTTGCTTTCAAACCTGAAGCAGGCAAAAAACTCAATTACAACCATAGCAAAATATTTAAAGGATTCGTCAAACCTATCTGACAGAATAGAATCTACTTACATTGAGTTAAATGATATTTCAAAGGAAATTGAACATTTGAATGATTCTATTGAATATGATCCTGAGCGAATTGAGTTTATTAAAACCAGATTAGATACAATATACACTCTAGAACAAAAACACAAATGCAATTCTATTTCTGAATTAATACAATTAAAAAACGATTTAAGTCAGAAAGTAGAGTTTATTTTATCGTATGATTTTCGTTTAGAGGATATTGTAAAAAAGTTAAATCAACATAAAGAGATTTTAGAAAGTCTTGCGAGTCAGATTTCGTCGAACAGAAAAAAAAGAATTCCCGAAATTGAAAATAAGGTGGATGAAATGTTAAAACTATTGGGAATTCCAAATGCTGTTTTTAAAGTACAACAAATTCCATCGATTGAATTTTTACCTACAGGAAAAGAAACCATCTTGTTTTTGTTTTCTGCCAACAAAAATGTTGCACCCGAAGATTTATCGAAAGTAGCTTCAGGAGGCGAAATGTCAAGATTAATGCTTTGTTTAAAATCAATAATGGCTGAATCGTTAACATTACCAACCATAATTTTTGATGAAATAGATGCAGGAACATCAGGTGAAATAGCCGATAAGATGGGAGTAATTATAAAACAAATGTCGTCGAATATGCAGGTTATTCATATAACTCACCTGCCTCAGATTGCTGTAAAAGGGAATTTTCATTATCTGGTGTATAAAAAAGACAATACAGAAACTACAAATACATATATCAAACTTTTAGATAAAGAAGAAAGAATAAATGAAATCGCTAAAATGCTTAGTGGAGAAACTCTTACCGATGCTGCAATTCAAAACGCGAAAGTTTTACTTGGTGAAGTTTAATCTTAGAATTGAACTTTATTTATAGTTAATTGTACTTATTATGTTAAAAACCTAAACAAACAAATATGACTCATAATTTATTAAAAGGGAAAAAAGGATTGATTTTTGGTGCATTAAACGAACAGTCTATTGCATGGCAGGTTGCTGAAAAAGCATTTGAAGAAGGAGCTCAAATAGTATTAACAAATGCTCCATTTGCTATGCGCTTAGGTAATGTTGATGAACTTGCAAAAAAATGCAACACAGTTGTTATTCCTGCCGATGCTACCAAGCTTGAAGATATCGAGAATTTGATTGTGAAAACAATGGAGATTTTTGGAGGTAAATTCGATTTTATTTTGCATTCAATTGGTATGTCACCAAATGTTAGAAAAGGAATTACTTACGATAACTTAAACTATGATTATTTCCTAAAAACACTTGATGTATCAGCTCTGTCATTTCATAAAATGTTACAGATTTCAAGAAAACATGATGCATTAAACGATTGGGGTTCTGTTGTAGCATTGTCGTATGTAGCAGCTCAACGCACATTATACGGTTACAATGATATGGGTGATGCAAAAGCACTTTTAGAATCAATAGCTCGTAGCTTTGGATACATTTACGGCAGGGAACGAAAAATTCGTATCAACACTATTTCTCAATCTCCAACTGCAACTACAGCAGGACAAGGAATTATGGGATTTGACGGATTGGTCGATTTTTCAAACAGAGTTTCACCTCTGGGAAATGCTGATGCCGAAGAATGTGCTAATTTCTGTGTAACCATGTTCTCTGATTTTACACGTAAAATTACAATGCAGAATATTTTCCACGATGGAGGTTTCTCAAGTATGGGTATGAGCAAAAGTGCAATGGATGTTTATAATAAGAATTTGGACGAATGTTGTGAGTTTAGAGATCAGAATGACTTTAAAGATATAACGTACAAGATAAAATAATTGAAATTAATTGATTTGTTAAGTCAGGAATTATCGAATAATTCCTGACTTATTTTTTTAATGACACAAATATGCAATTTAAAAGCCGTTAAGTTTCATGGTAACTGTTGGGATCAGTAATAAAAATCCCAGAATAACCATTATAATAATAAACGGGAATACCCATTTAAACCATTTTTCATAAGGAATTTTTGCTACACCTAATACACCAATTAAAACACCCGAAGTAGGAGTAATAATATTTGTAAATCCATCACCAAATTGATAAGCCATTACTGTAGCTTGTCTCGAAATTCCAATTAAATCTGAAAACGGAGCCATAATAGGCATTGTTAAAGCAGCTTTTGCACTACCTGATGGAATAATTAAGTTAATCATAGTTTGAATACCATACATAATGCTTACAGAACCAACCTTGCCAACTGTTTTCATCGATTGAGAAACACTATGCAAAATCGTATCAATAATTCCACCTTCCTGTAAAACGATTATAATACCACCTGCAAGTCCAACGATTAAGGCTGCTGATGCAATATCTTTAACACCTTCAAGAAATAATCGGGTAATATTATTTGGTGATTTATTGTTTGCTATTCCTGCAGCTAAACCCATTATAAAGAACAAAGTTGCAATTTCCATAATGTACCATTGATATCCCATAACACCTACAATTAAGAAAAAGATTGTAAAAAGCAGGATATTCAAAATATAAAAATGAACTGATTTCCTTAAAGTAAAAAACCCAGTAATAATGTATAACCCGGTTAAGATTGGAATTATTGGGAAACTCATTGAAGCATTACCTATAGATAAAGTTGTTGATTTATATATAAAAGCGAAAATTGTTAATGCAAAGGAAGAAATAATGAATACAATCCATGCTGAAATAGGAGTATAGTATTTAATATGCTCAATATCACCAACTTCTTTATTGCGCCAGTTTTCGTCATCATCTTCTTTTACCAATGAAAGCTCCGGGTTTTTCTTTATTTTTTTTGCATATCTGAGAATATAAGTTATACCAACTATATTGATAACTACCCAGCAAAATAATCGGTATTCTATACCTGAAAATAAAGGAATGCCTGATAATCCCTGAGCAATTCCAATTGTAAAAGGATTTAATAAAGCACCTGCAAATCCCAATGCAGCTGCAATAAAACACAAGTTAACTCCTACAATTGAATCGTAACCCATTGATATTGCTAAAGGAACAAATATTATTACAAAAGCAATAGTTTCCTCGCTCATGCCAAATACAGCTCCAAATATTGAAAACATGAGTATAATTAGAGTAAAAATAACATTATTGATACCTACTAATTTGAAGAATTTTAGATGTTCAATTTTCTTTGTTTTTTTTAGAAATGAAAGAATACCAATATCAATTGATTTGCTATCATTTAAAATCCAAAAGGCTCCACCAATCATTAATATAAAAACAATAATATCGGCTTTATCTACAAATCCTTTAAAGAAAGCAGAAAATATTTCCCATGATTGTGGTGAGTTTTCGTTATAATGGAATGAATTGTTTACAATTACTTCGCGGTCAACACCATTCACATTTTTTATTTCTCTGTTATATGAACCTCCTGGAATAATCCAAGTTAATAATGCAGCAAAAACTATAATATAAAACACAATAACAAAGGTATGCGGAATGGGTCTTTTCTTTTTCATATCAATTTTTTCTTTATCTAATAAAATAGGTATATCAATAATTAATTAAAAATTTCACTTATGATTCGTAAAAATAGAACATAAGTTGTACAACAGGAAATTTTTTGTTTATATACCAACGAATTTTGTATTTTCGTACCATAAAATTATAGACTATGGCAATTCTAATTAAGAATATAAAATCACTTATAAATGTTGAAAATGTACCGGTTAAATGGGTAGCAGGTGCCGATATGCAAAAATTAAATACTATTCAAGATGCATACCTATATATTATAGATGATAAAGTTGCAGATTTTGGCAAGATGAGTAATATAAAATTATCGGATAATACTTGTGAAATTATTGATGCAAAAGGCAAAATGGTTTTTCCTTCGTTTTGTGATTCTCATACGCACTTGG
>MENE01000020.1:9462-13668 GCA_001769005.1 Bacteroidetes bacterium GWA2_31_9b
AGCAATCATTGCAGCGAATAAACGAAATTATTGGTTTTGGAACCGGAGCAGTCGAAATTAAAAGTGGATATGGACTAAATCTCGAAGATGAATTAAAAATGCTTCGTGTAATTAAACGATTAAAAGAAACAACACCTATAACAATAAAATCTACATTTCTGGGAGCACATGCTGTTCCTGCTGAGTATAAAGGAAAACAAAGCGAATATGTTGATATAATTATTAACGAAATGATTCCTGTAATAGCTACAGAAGATTTAGCCGATTATATTGATGTTTTCTGCGACAAGGGATTTTTTACTGTTGAAGAAACTGAACGTATTCTGATGGCAGGCATGAAATATGGTATGCGTCCAAAGATACATGCTAACGAACTTGACTTTTCAGGAGGTATTCAAGTAGGTGTTAAATACGAAGCTCTTTCTGTTGACCATCTTGAATTTACAGGGGATGATGAAATTAAAGCATTACTGAATTCAGAAACAATGCCCACACTTTTGCCGGGTGCTGCATTCTTCTTAGGAATGATTGATCCTCCTGTTCGCAAAATGATAAACGCAGGATTACCAGTTGCTCTGGCTTCTGATTTTAATCCGGGTTCATCACCATCGGGAAATATGAAATTTATAATGTCGTTAGGCACTATTAAATTACGTATGTTGCCAGAAGAAGTAATACATGCAACAACTATAAATGGGGCATATGCAATGGGAATAAGCGATACTCACGGAAGTATTGCAAAAGGTAAGATAGCTAATGTATTTATTACTAAAGAAATCCCAACATACGATTATATGCCTTATGCATATACAAGCAATTTAATTGACAAAGTTATATTAAATGGTAAAGTAATTTAAAAACAAATTTCAGAATAAAGATTAACGATTTAAGATTTTAGTAGTTAAACAAAATGAATAGAATAGAGATAGTCGGAATAGTTGCTGGGGCATTATCCTGCACTACTTTTTTACCTCAAGTAGTTAAAACATACAAATCGAAATCTACTAAAGATGTTTCACTTGTTATGTTTATAATTGCTACCGTTAGTACTGCTTTATGGCTAATTTATGGAATCCTTATCAACAGTTTTTCAGTTACATTCACCAATGTTATAGTATTTATCTCCTCAGCAATAATGCTTTACCTAAAAGTAAAGTACAGAAATCCTGAAAATTAGATTTATTAATTAGAATGATAATAATTTATGGCAATAAAGTCGAAACAGTTCAGAAAAATGATATGAAATCCAAATCTTAAGTCAAATATCGTTAATCAGATTTTAATAATAATATAAATAAATTCAAAAAAATTATGATAGGAAAACAATTAATAGAGTGCGTTCCCAATTTTAGCGAAGGGAACGATATGAATATAATTAAGCAGATTACAAACGAGATTGAATCTGTTGAAGGTGTTAGCTTGCTCGATGTTGATCCTGGAAAAGCAACTAACCGTACCGTAGTTACAATGGTGGGTTCACCTGACGAAGTTATCGAAGCAGCATTTCGTGCTGTAAAAAAAGCTCAGGAGTTAATCGATATGAGAGGACATAAAGGTGCTCATCCCCGTTTTGGTGCTACAGATGTTTGCCCACTGGTTCCTGTTGCAAATATAACTATGGAAGAAACGGTTGAGTATGCACGCAAATTGGCAAAACGAATTGGCGATGAATTAAACATACCTATATATTGTTATGAGAATGCTGCATTTACAGAAGTAAGAAAAAACCTAGCGAATTGTCGTGCAGGTGAGTACGAAGGATTAAAAGATAAACTTTCAAAACCTGAATGGAAACCAGATTTTGGTCCTGTTGAGTTTAATGCAAAAGCTGGAGCAACTGCAGTTGGTGCCAGAGACTTTCTAGTAGCTTATAATGTGAATTTAAATACTACTTCTACACGTAGAGCCAATTCAATTGCTTTTGATGTTCGCGAGAAAGGAAGACCAATGCGTGAAGGAGATCCAATAACAGGAAAACAAGTGGTTGATGAAAAAGGAAATAAAGTATGGATTCCAGGAACGCTAAAAACAGTAAAAGCCATTGGTTGGTTTATTGATGAGTTTGGAATAGCTCAAATTTCGATGAACCTTACGAATATTAGCATAACTCCAGTACATATTGCATTCGACGAAGTTTGTAAAAAAGCTCAAGAAAGAGGAGTAAGAGTAACAGGATCAGAACTTGTAGGATTAATTCCTCTTCAGGCAATGATTGATGCTGGAAAATATTTCTTAAAAAAACAAAAACGATCAGCAGGAATACCCGATAGCGAGATTATTAAAATTGCTATTAAATCACTTGGTCTGGATGATTTATACAAGTTTAAACCCGAAGAAAAAATCATTGAATATAAACTGATAGCAGATCAAAAGAAAAAACGTTTAGTAGATTTAACTTTAATTGGATTTGCTGATGAAACTGCATCAGAATCACCTGCTCCCGGTGGTGGATCTATTTCTGCATACATGGGTTCGTTAGGGGTTGCTTTAGGCACTATGGTTGCAAATCTTTCGTCTCACAAACGTGGCTGGGACGATCGTTGGGAGGAATTTTCCGATTGGGCTGAAAAAGGAATGAAATACCAGATGGAATTATTAAAACTAGTAGATGAAGATACCGATGCATTTAATAAAATTATGGATGCATTTGGTTTGCCTAAGAAAACAGAAGATGAAAAGAATGCTAGAAAACTTGCTATTCAGAACGCAACTAAAAATGCAATTCTAGTTCCATATAAAGTAATGGAAATTGCTAATAATGCGATGTCAGTCGTTAAAGCTATGGCTGAAATAGGTAATCCAAATTCAGTAACAGATGCAGGAGTAGGAGCACTTGCTTTACGCGCATGCGTTAGGGGCGCTTTTCTAAATGTAAAAATTAATGCTTCAGGTTTAGATGATAAAATCTTTGTTGAAGATATTCTTAAAAGGGGAATCAAAATTGAAAATGAAACAGAAGTACTAGAAAAAGATGTTATGGAAATTGTACAAAAAAAAATTCAATAACAGTTTTAACTAGATGATTTATATTAGGGAACAAATAATTTGAGTTCCCTTTTTTTATTTTTATATAGTTTATAAATGATACAGAAGATTCTGAACTTAATTGTTAAAAAATGTTAAAAATTTTTTTTTACTGGATGATATTTTTAATACATTAGCTTATTAAATAATCCTAATTATTTAATAACTAACTAATTTAACCTAAAATTTTTTATCTATGAAAAAACTAACAATTTTTCTTGCATTTTTGTTGTTTGTAGGGTTTACCGTACAGGCACAGATGCAAATCTCGGGTAAGGTAACCGGAGCTGAAGACGGTTTATCAATCCCCGGAGTATCTATTGTGGTAAAAGATAATTCCACTATTGGTACTACAACCGACATTGATGGAAAGTATGTCCTTACTGTTCCAAGCGATGCTCAGGCATTAATTTTCAGTTTTGTTGGTATGAAATCTCAGGAAGTTCTAATTAATGGTCGTTCTGTAATTGACATACAAATTCAGGCTGAATTTGTAGAAATGGACGAAGTTGTTGTTACTGCTCTTGGTATTTCTAGAGAGAAAAAATCTCTTGGTTATGCTGTACAAGAAGTAAAAGGTGATGAGATTAGTTCTGTTAAAACAGATAACTTTGTGAACTCACTTTCGGGAAAAGTTTCAGGTGTACAGATTAAAAGAACAACGAATATGGGTGGTTCTACTAATATTACGATTAGAGGTAATCACTCACTTACTGGAAACAACCAGGCATTATTTGTTGTAGATGGTGTTCCAATAGGAAACGGTAATACAAATTCACGTTCTCAGGAACAATCAGGAGTTGGATATGATTATGGAAATGCTGCTTCTGATATAAATCCTGAAGATATTGAATCAATTTCTGTTTTAAAAGGTGCTGCAGCTAGTGCTCTGTATGGTTCCAGAGCTGCTAATGGCGTAGTAATGATTACAACAAAAAAAGGTGCGAAAAAAAATAATGGAATTGGAATAACAATCAACTCTGGTATTTCAACAGGTAGAATTGATAAAAGTACATTTCCTACTTATCAAGACCAATATGGCGGTGGATATGGTCAATATTATGATGACCCAACTGGATTCTTTTGGTATGAAGATATAACTGGTGACGGAAACCCAGATTTAATTACACCCCTTACTGAAGATGCATCATATGGAGCTGCTTTTGATAAAGATTTACTGGT
>MENE01000020.1:13702-14029 GCA_001769005.1 Bacteroidetes bacterium GWA2_31_9b
AACTACATGACTGCTACTCCTTGGGTTGCTGCTGAAAACGGACCTATTACATTTTTTGAAAATCCTGTTACATATACAAATTCTGTTTCTATTGATAATGCTTTTGATAAAGGTTCATACAGATTATCATATACTAATTATGATCAAGAAGGTATGTTGCCTAATAGCGAGTTAAGTAAAAATAGTTTTATTGGAAGCTTAACATATAATATCACAGATAAACTTACTGCAACTGGTTTTGGTAATTTTATAAAAACTGAAGCCACAGGAAGAAACTCTACAGGTTATAACGATAATATTATGGGATCGTTTAGACAGTGGTGGCAA
>MENE01000020.1:14089-15129 GCA_001769005.1 Bacteroidetes bacterium GWA2_31_9b
CTTTAAATTATAAGTTAACTGATTGGTTAAATGTTTATGGTAGAGTAGCAGTGGATTCTTATAATCAGTTACAAGAAGAAAGAAGAAATGTTGGAAGTGTTGCTACAACTTTTGGTATAGGAATTGGACAAGATGGAAGTTTGGAAAGACCAGATCAAACATCTGGTTATTTAAGAAAGGATATTACTTATAGTGAATATAACTATGATATAATGTTTAAATACAATAAAGACATTACAGAAAAAATTAATCTTAGTGGTGTTGTTGGAACAAATATTCGTAGAACCAATTTAGATTGGGTAATGTCTGCAACTAATGGAGGAATAGGTGTTCCGGGATTATTTTCCTTACAAAACAGTTTAGCTCCTGTTCCTTATCCAAAAGAAAGTTCTGAAAAAATTGGAGTAAATGGGATTTATGGTAGCTTATCTGTTGGATTTGACAGATTTGTTTTTGTTGATGCTACATTACGTAGAGATCATTCATCAACTTTACCTGCTGATAATAGTGTATTTTATTATCCTTCTATAGCAACAAGCATAGTATTCTCTGAATTATTGCCTCTTGAATGGTTATCTTTTGGAAAATTAAGACTTAGTTATGCAGAAGTTGGTAATAGTGCTGGATTCGATCAAATAATGGATACCTATGATGTGTATGCAGGTTTAAATGGAGGTTTAACTTCCGTAGCAGGAACAAAAAAGAATCCTGATTTGAAACCTGAAAAATCAAAGAGTATTGAAACCGGTTTGGAAATGAATTTTTTAAATAATAGAGTTGGATTTGATATTGCCTATTACAAAGTTAATACAATAGATCAAATTCTTCCTGTAAGAGTTAGTTCAGCAACAGGTTATAATTTCAAAGTTATTAATGCAGGTGAGATTGAAAACAACGGTATTGAACTTAGTTTACGTGCTACACCATATACAAAAAGTAATTTCAAGTGGGATGTAGCAATTAATTGGGCTAAGAATAATAACGAAGTTGTTGCTTTAACTGAAGGATTAGATAACTTACAATTAGGATCTTTTCAAGGT
>MENE01000021.1:0-1670 GCA_001769005.1 Bacteroidetes bacterium GWA2_31_9b
TACAACTCTTCTTCATAATCACAAATGATACAAGTTTTATTTTTAGGTAAATTTTTTAAATGTGTTTGTTGAATAATTGAAGCAATTTCTAGAATATCTTTTTTTGAAAAATCTTTTGTTCGTGATGCATAATCGGTTATTAAAATATTTAGTTGATTTATAATATTTAGTGAAATTACAAAATCAATATCATCAGGTATATTATAGGAGTATGATTGTACTTCTGTAATTAATGTGTTTCCAAAATCTTTTTTATAAGTTTTTAATACATGATATACATAGTTAATAAATCCACCGGTTAAATCGGTTTCCAAAAGCCTAACATTTGACAAATGGCTTATTTTTTTCTTAATTTGTTCAGGATGATTTATATCGGCAAGAATAACTTCTTCAAATTCTTGAGATAATTCGTTTATTGGGCAATCGAGTAACCAACCACTTCCTAACACCATTACTTTCCCTTTTTTCTTCGATTTTGATGATTCTAAAATAAACCGTTTGCAATTTTCAAGATGTGTGTTCCACCCATTTGTTTCTCTTTGATATCGTCTAATAATGCCTTGTTGATCGGAAATGTAATCCATCTTTCTAAGCATTAATTGTTGAGTAAAAATCTGTACTAAATTTTTTATCGTCATATTAATCTATTAAGAGAAAAATGATTTTTTCAAAACACTAAATTAAAAATACTAATTTTGGAAGCCAACAAAAATTAAAAGTTAAATGAAAAATAATAAAATTTTAAACTATTTAGGTTGTGTAATGTTCATTATACCTATGCTTAATTCATGTACAAATAAAGAAAATACTATGCAAAATCCTTTTTTTACAGAACATAATCAGGAAATTGACTTTAAAATCATATCAAAAGATCATGTAACTGAAGCTACAAAACTAGCTGTTGAAATATCGAGATCCGATTTGCAAAAAATATATGCTATCGATTCCAGCCAGCGAACATTCGAAAATACTATGCTTGCTCTTGATAACATGTATAACCGCTTGTTTAAAGTAAACGAAGTAATTTCTCTTTTAGCTTATGTACATCCAAACGATGATATTCGAAATGAATGTTTAGCAAGTATTACCGAAGTAGGAAAGTTTTTCAATGAAATTGCTTTAAGCGAAGATTTGTATTTAGTTGTAAAAAAATTTTCTGAAACAGACGAGGCAAAAAATTTACAAACTCATAGAAAAAAATACTTAAAAGAAACAATTGAAGAGTTTGAGCGCAATGGATTTGCTTTGCCTAAAGAAAAACGCGACGAACTAAAAATTATTCAGGATAAAATATCTGACCTTGGTATTCAATTTGAATCGAATATAAGTTCATACCAGGACTCTCTTATTGTTACTGAAGAGCAAATAAAAGGATTGCCCGAAGATTTCAAAAAAGAACACAAAACAACCGAAGGAAATTATAA
Source organism: Bacteroidetes bacterium GWA2_31_9b (assembly GCA_001769005.1). Taxonomy (GTDB): domain Bacteria; phylum Bacteroidota; class Bacteroidia; order Bacteroidales; family UBA12077; genus UBA12077. The sequence goes on from MENE01000021.1 coordinate 1,425, forward strand.
AATCACTTTGGAGTATCCATCATTTGTTCCATTTATGAAATACTCAACTTCCGATGAGGCACGTAAAGAATTATCGAAGAAATATAAAAACAAAGCCGCTGATAAAAACCTTGAAGTTTTAAAACAGATTCTTATAGAACGCGAAAAAATGGCGAATCTATTAGGTTTTGGAACATTTGCAGAATATTGTACTGTAAACAGGATGGCAAAAAATCCAAAGAATGTGTGGGAATTTGAAAATGCACT
>MENE01000021.1:1757-7903 GCA_001769005.1 Bacteroidetes bacterium GWA2_31_9b
AATTGATGGCCTTTTTCAAATAACTCAACATATTTATGGGCTAACATTTGTCGAGATAAAAAATCCAAATGTTTGGCATAATGATGTTCGATATTTCGAAATAAAAGAAAATAATAAAACAATTGCTCGTTTTTACCTTGATTTGTACCCAAGACCAAATAAATACGGACATGCTGCAATGTTTGGAATGATTCCCGGTAAAAAAATTGGTGATGAATATCAAATGCCAACAGCAAGTCTTGTATGTAATTTCCCAAAAGCAACAAGCGATTCACCTGCTTTAATGCTTCACGACGATGTAGTTACCTTTTTTCACGAATTCGGGCATTTAATGCACGATTTGCTCACTCAGTCGGAATTATCGGCTCAATCGGGTACAAATGTTGCCAGAGATTTTGTTGAAATGCCATCGCAAATATTTGAAAATTGGGCTTGGGATTATGAAGCACTCAAGCTTTTTGCAAAACACTATAAAACAAATGAAGTACTTCCAATAGAGTTACACGATAAAATGATTGCGAGTAGAAATGTAGGTTCAGGATTACAAGTTTTACAACAAATATTTTATGGAACACTGGATTTAACTTATCATGATAAATACGATCCAAATGGTTCAAAATCAACAACTGATGTTGTTAAAGAGTTACAAAACCGAATTACTTTATATAAATATCAGGATGATACTTATTTTGAAGCTGGTTTTGGACACTTAAATGGTTATGGAGCTGGATATTACAGTTATTTATGGGCAAAAGTTTTTTCTGAAGATATGTTCTCAGTTTTTCAGGAAAATGGTGTAATGGATAAAGAAACCGGATTGAGACTCCGAAAAACAGTACTTGAAAGAGGCTCAACTGTAGATGAGCTTGAAATTGTTAAAGAGTTTTTAGGAAGAGAACCTAGTCAGGATGCATTCCTCAAGTCAATAGGTTTGTAGAAAATATTTAAAAGATAGCTTATGTTTAAGCTATCTTTTTTTCTTAAAAAAATCAATAATAATATTGCTGCATTCATTTTCGAGAATGCCTTTAATAACTTGTGTTTTTGGATGCAATATCCCTGAATTTATTGTTGTATACCCTTTTTTATTGTCGGAAGCTCCATAAACAATCTTAGTTATTTGCGACCAATACAACGCTCCGGCACACATTATACATGGTTCAAGAGTTACATAAAGCGAACAATTTATTAAATATTTCCCACCAATCGAGTTTGCAGCAGAAGTTATTGCTTGCATTTCGGCATGTGCTGTAACATCATTTAATGTTTGGGTTAAATTATGGGCACGGGCAATAATTTGATTGTTCGATACAATTACAGCTCCAATTGGAATTTCATCTTTAGCTAATGCTTTCTGTGCTTCTTTCAAAGCTTCTTTCATAAAATATTCATCTGTAAATAAATCCATGCTGTCAATTTTTTTTTTCAAAGATATTAATTTAAGAGATTCGATTGCTTAATGATTTTATAATTTCGGGTAATCAAGTTTTTAAAACAGAAATATTATTTTAATTTCGCAAATCGAAAGAATTGAATATTATTTAAAAAATTAAATATGTACAGAACACATACTTGTGGCGAACTTAGAATAAGTCATGTTGGTCAGAAAGTTACTTTAAGCGGATGGGTTCAAACTATTCGTAACTTAGGTGGAATGACCTTTATAGCTTTACGCGATCGCTACGGAATTACACAACTCGTTTTTGACGAAAATACTCCAAAAAACATTCTACCAATGCTCGAAGGTTTAGGTAGGGAGTATGTTGTTAAAATTGCTGGAACAGTTATTGAACGCAGCAGCAAGAATCCAAAAATGAGTACCGGTGATATCGAAATAAGTGTTTCTGAACTTGACGTTCTTAATAAATCAGAAATTCCTCCATTTACAATTGAAGATGATACCGATGGTGGCGACGAACTTCGAATGAAATACCGATATCTTGATTTACGTAGAAATCCTGTTCGTAAAAATCTTGAACTACGCCATATAATGGGGCAGGAGATTCGAAAATTTCTTGATGGTGAAAAGTTTATTGAAATTGAAACTCCTTATTTAGTGAATTCTACACCCGAAGGAGCAAGAGATTTTCTTGTACCATCGCGTATGAATCCTGGAGAGTTTTATGCTTTGCCACAATCACCTCAAACATTAAAACAACTTTTAATGGTTTCAGGTTTCGATCGTTATTTCCAAATTGTGAAATGTTTCCGCGATGAGGATTTACGTGCCGACCGTCAACCAGAGTTTACACAAATAGACTGCGAAATGTCGTTTGTTGATCAGGATGATATTTTATCCATTTTTGAACGTTTGGCAAAACATCTTTTTTATAACATTAAAGGAATAACTTATAATGAAGCATTTCCACGAATTACTTACGAAGATGCTATGAAATATTATGGTTCTGATAAACCTGATTTGCGATTTGGAATGCGTTTTTATGAACTTACCGAAAAAGTTAAAGGAAAAGGTTTTGTTGTATTCGATAGCGTTGATTATATTGGTGGTTTTTGTGCAAAAGGATGCTCAGAATATTCACGTAAACAACTCGACGAGCTTACCTTATTTGTTCAGCGCCCACAAGTTGGAGCTAAAGGAATGGTTTATGTTAAATACAATACCGATGGTACATTTAAATCATCAGTAGATAAATTCTATTCACCCGAAGATTTAAAAACATGGGCTGAATATATGGGTGCTCAACCGGGCGATCTATTACTTATTCTTGCAGGTAAAGAATCATCAACATTATCAGCATTAAATATTTTACGTCTTGAAATGGGCGATCAACTTGGATTGCGCGATAAAGATAAATTTGCTCCATGTTGGGTTGTTGATTTTCCTTTATTAGAATGGGATGAGGATGAAAAGCGATTTTTTGCAAAGCATCATCCATTTACGTCACCAAAAACCGAAGATATTCAATATTTCGAGTCTGATCCGGGAAGAATGCATGCCAATGCATACGATTTTGTTGTAAATGGTGTTGAAATTGGCGGTGGTTCAATTCGAATTTTTAATAGCGAACTTCAACAGAAAATGTTTTCTGCCCTTGGAATTTCAAAAGAAGAAGCAGAAGTAAAATTCGGGTTTTTATTAAATGCTTTCAGATTTGGTGCTCCACCTCATGGAGGAATAGCATTTGGTTTCGACCGTTTTTGCAGTGTTCTTGGTGGCTCAGAATCAATCCGTGATTTTATTGCTTTCCCAAAAAATAATTCGGGGCGCGACGTTATGCTCGATACTCCCAGTAAGATTGATAAAAAACAACTTGATGAGTTGTACTTAAATGTTCTTCCAATACAAAAGAAATAATAAAAAAGGCCGCAAATCATTTGCAGCCTTTTTGTTAATATGTTGATTTTGATTATATTTTATTGTCAGTTGTGAATCTGAAAGTTGTTACAACTGTCCATTGATTTGTAGTCCTGTCGAAAGTATATTCAACTTTTTCTATCATATTACCTTGTTCATTGTATGTAGCTGTAAATTTATTAAAGCTTGTCCAATCATTTTTTGTAACATCATATTTTTTTTCAATATACTCTATCTGGTTTCCTTTTTTGTCATAAACAAGTTCCATTTGAAGAGCTTCTAACCAATATTTTGTACTTTGATTCCAGGTATAACGTGTTTCTCTTACTTTATCGCCTCTTGAATTATAATCCATACTGTATTTCCCATCAGTTTTCCAATTTCCACTTAAGTATGTTTCTGCTACAACATTTGTAGGAGGAGTGAAATCAGTTTCGAATTCCATAACAAATCGTTTGTAGTTATCCCACTCTTTTGTAATTCCATTGTAAAGGCTAACAGTTACTATATTTTCGCTCCCTTTATCGTTGTATTTTATTAAATATTTCATCACGTTAAACCACTCGTTTGTTGGTCGTTTCCATTCCTGAAAAAGAATTTCTTCTTTTTTATTGCCTTTGTAAACAGTAGTGGTTAACTGAGCATTTACCCAATTGTTAAATCCTTTATCCCAGGTTTGAGTAATTTCTTCAATTTGATGTCCTCTCTCGTCGTAAGTATAATTTATTTTCAAATAGTTAACCCATGTCTTGCTATCAAGCTGATAGGTTTGAACAAAATTCTCTACTGCAATATTTTTTTCGTTAAATCTTCTGATTTCTCTTTGGAAATAAATCCACATATTACTTGCTTCGTCGAGTTGGAAAGTGTAGAGTGTATCAGCATTTGCCCAATTCATTTTTGTTTTATTGTCTTCGGGTATTTCTGATTTTGGTTGAGCATTTAAATTTAGTACCATAAACATGGATACTAATAATCCGATAATAATTTTAACTTTTGTTTTCATAGCTTTATGTTTTAAGTTTAACATTTAATTTCTTACTTTCTATACATAAGATGATTACATGTTAAAAAACCCTATATATTTTTTAATTTTTATACAAGATAAATAATTAATTTATTGAAAGCATGCATTATGCATTTAATTTTCAGGAAGATTTTTTATCAAACTAGAAATTTTTATACGTGAAAATTCGAATAGTTAAATCGGAATAGAACTTGTATTAATTTAAACAATTTCTAATATAATATGTTTATACATATTTAAAGTGAATAACTTGAACAAAAATTGTTGAAAACTTCATCAGATTGATTTTAATTATTCTTTAATATAGATTTATCTTCACATCTTAAAAAATACAAATGATGCTTACAATAAATCAGGTAGATAACAAGTATTTTGTTTCATTTAATAATGTTTCCAAATTGAATATTATTAATTCTTTGGAGATAGAAAACCAACTACTAAACTTAACATATAAGCAAGGAAATAGCCTCATATTAAATCTATCAGAAATAAAGTTTATTGATAGTTCCGGATTCGAATCATTGCTTAAAGTATATCGTTCTGCAAAAATGAATAACACATCTTTAAAGCTTTCGAATGTATCATCCGAAGCAATTGAATTGTTGAAACTGGTTGAGCTAGATAAGGTTTTTGAATTGGCTTAATCTGGCTATTTGCTTTTATTTGTAGGCTCACCAATCAACGTTGCAGAAGTACAATCAATAATTTCAACATTTACATAATCGCCAACAGAATGGTTTAATCGTGGAAAAACTACAACCTTATTTTGCGATGTTCGTCCAAAAAGAAAATCTCTTGACTTTTTAGAATAGCCTTCAACAAGTACTTCAAAAGTTTTTCCTAAATCCAGCTTTTTACCTTTTTCAGAAAGTTCGCTTTGTAAATCAATAATCTCGGTTAATCTTTGAGATTTTACACTTTCCAGTATGTCGTCTTTTAAATGCCTTGATGCATATGTATTTGGTCTTTCGGAGTATTTAAACATATATGCAAAATCATAATTTACTTCTTTCATTAAACTAAGAGTATCAGCATGATCTTGTTCAGTTTCTCCCGGAAATCCTGTCATTAAATCCGTTGACACAGCACAGTCGGGGATAATTTGCTTAATCGAGTTAATTCTGTTTATATACCATTCTCTTGTATAACCTCGTTTCATTAATTCTAATATTCGTGAACTTCCCGATTGAGCAGGTAAATGAATGTGTTTGCAAATATTTGTGTATTTATTTATTGTATGAAGCAGGTCGTCTGATAAATCTTTTGGATGCGATGTTGAAAAACGTACTCGTAATTGATCACTAATTTGTGCAACCATCTCAAGCAGTTGTGGAAATGTTACTTTTTCGTTATTTTCTGATTTCCATTTGTATGAGTCAACATTCTGACCTATTAAAGTAACTTCTTTATACCCATTTTTCAATAAATTTTCAATTTCTGCTAATATCGATTTTGGTTCACGACTTCTCTCTGCTCCACGAACATAAGGTACAATACAATAAGAGCACATATTGTTGCAACCTCTCATAATAGACACAAATGCAGAAATGCGGTTTCTGTCAAGCCTTATGGGGCTTATATCAGCATAAGTTTCTTCTCTCGAAAGAATTACATTTACTGCTTTCTGACCTGTGCCCGCATTTTCTAATAACTGAGGTAAATCTCTATATGCATCGGGTCCAACAACAATATCGATGGCTTTTTCTTCATCAATAAGTTTTTCTTTTAATCTTTCGGCCATACAACCAATAACTCCAATTATAAGCTCTGGTTTCCTTCTCTTAATCTGCCTGAAAATATCTA
>MENE01000021.1:7959-8263 GCA_001769005.1 Bacteroidetes bacterium GWA2_31_9b
ATTACATTAGCCGATTGGATATCTTCTGTAATAACATAACCTTTTTCTTTTAAAATGGATGCAACAACCTCGCTGTCTGCAATATTCATTTGGCATCCATAAGTCTCAATATATAATTTGTCTGATAAACCTGTTTTTTCCTGGTTTTCCATTGTGGTAATTTTAATGTAATGGATGCAAATTTATTAAAAAATACCTGTGAGCGGTTAGAATAATATTCCAAATATCTTTCAATACACATTCAATTGTTTGAAATACCTTTGTTTGTTGTTTTTTCTTTGCTGTGTTCTTTAACATTCTTATT
>MENE01000021.1:8272-10576 GCA_001769005.1 Bacteroidetes bacterium GWA2_31_9b
CTATACATATATAATAGGTAAATACTTTATTAAGTTTTTTTTAATCTATAGCTTTTATTAATTTTACATTCAATTTTAATATTAAAACTTAAAAAAATCGATATATGTCAGGTCATAGTAAGTGGTCAAAAATAAAGCGAAAAAAAGGAGCGCTCGATGCTAAACGTTCAAAAATGTTTTCAGGCATTGTTAAAGAAATTATTATTGCAGTAAAAGAAGGTGGGAGTGCCGATCCTGAAGCAAATTCAAGATTACGTTTAGCAATTACTAATGCTAAAGGTGTTAATATGCCCAAAGATAATATCGATAGAGCAATTAGTAAAGCCGATAAAGACGGAGCCAGTTTGGAAGAAATAATTTACGAAGGATATGCACCAAACGGAATAGCTTTGGTTATTGAATGTTTAACCGATAATACAAATCGCTCAGTTAGCTTTGTTCGTTCAATTTTTAATAAATACAACTGTACATTAGGTAAAACAGGTTCCTTAAGTTTTATGTTCGAATCAAAAGGTATTTTTACGATTCCAATAACCGATAAAATAAATATGGATGAGTTCGAATTAGAAATAATTGATGCAGGGGCTCAGGATTTTGAAGTTGATGATTCGGTTATTACCATTACAACTGCAAAAGAAGATTTTGGTAATATGCAGAAGAAACTTGATTCAATGGGCATTCAAATACAAAATGCATCATTACAAAAAATACCTAACGAAACAAAACCGCTTGCTGTAGATGCAGCTCTTCGTGTAATGAAAATGATTGATGCTTTTGATGAAGTTGAAGATGTACAGAATGTATATCATAACCTTGAACTTACAGACGAGATTGCTGCAGCAATGGAAGGACAATAAAATAGTCGTGATTTTTTTCAACCACAAGTTTCAAGATAACATTGCTATTTATCTTCGGTTTAAATATTTTGTATATTTAGCCAAACATTAAAATCTGTGAAAAAATATATTTTAGCCCTCGATCAGGGTACTTCCAGTTCGAGAACTCTCATTTTTGATAAAGACATGAATATTGTTGGTTCTGAACAGGAAGAGTTCCACCAGTTTTATCCTCATGCAGGTTGGGTTGAACATAATCCAATGGATATATGGGAATCACAAATTCATACCGCAAAAAAATTAATTAGCAGATTAAATATAAATCCAAACGAAATTGAATCAATAGGAATTGCGAATCAACGTGAGACTGTAGTTATTTGGGATAAAAAAACAGGAATACCCGTTCACAATGCAATTGTTTGGCAAGACAAACGAACAGCCGATATTTGTCAAAACCTGAAAGAAAAGGGTTGGAGCGAATACATAAAACAAAATACAGGATTAGTTATCGATTCATATTTTTCAGCTACAAAAATTCAGTGGATTTTACAACATGTTGAAGGAGTAAAAGATCGTGCATTAAAAAGAGAACTTTTAGCAGGAACTGTTGATACCTGGTTGGTTTGGAAACTCACAGGTGGAAATTTACATATTACCGATTATTCCAATGCATCACGAACACTTTTATTTAATATTCGTGAGTTAAAATGGGATGTTAAATTACTTGAACTATTCGATATTCCATTGTGTTTATTACCTGAAGTTAAAATGTCGTCCGAAATTTATGGAGTTTCTAATGAATCTGTTTTTGGAGCTGAAATTTCTATAGCAGGAATCGCAGGCGATCAGCAGGCTGCATTGTTCGGCCAGGCTTGTGTTAACGAAGGAATGGCAAAAAACACATATGGAACAGGTTGTTTCATGTTAATGAATACAGGCAAGAATATTGTTGAATCAAAATCGGGCTTGCTTACTACCATTGCGTGGGGAATTGATGGTGAAATAAAATATGCTCTCGAAGGTAGCGTTTTTATTGCCGGTGCTGCAATTAAATGGCTTCGCGATGCATTAAAACTTATTAAATCGGCTTCAGAAACAGAAAAAATAGCTAACGAAGTTAAAGATACCGAAGAAATATATGTTGTTCCTGCTTTTTCGGGCTTAGGTGCTCCATATTGGGACATGTATGCTCGTGGAGCAATTCTTGGTCTTACTCAGGGTGTAACAAATAAACATATTGTACGGGCAACTTTAGAATCGCTTGCATATCAAACAATGGATGTTTTAAAAGCTATGGAAAATGATTCCGGAATTGAACTAAAAACACTCAATGTCGATGGTGGTGCTTCTGCAAATAATTTTCTACTTCAGTTTCAGTCCGATATCTTAAATGTTGAGGTTGTACGTCCTGTAAATATTGAAACAACAGCATTTGGTGCTGCCTGTTTAGCAGGATTGGCTTCTAAAT
>MENE01000021.1:10585-11011 GCA_001769005.1 Bacteroidetes bacterium GWA2_31_9b
TTGACGAAATTATGAATAAAAGAAAAATAGATCGTACGTTTTCTCCATTTATGGATGAACAAAAAAGAACAAAACTATACAATGGATGGAAAAAGGCTGTTGAAAAAGCCATGCATTGGCAACAGTAAATTATTAGGTATAGTATTTGCTTCCTAACAGACAAAAATCTAAAAAATGAAAAAAAAATCAATACTGCTTTTTATCTCTATACTTATTATTCTTTCTGGATGTAATGCATATAAATCAGTAGAAATAGGTGATATAAAAGATTTCAAGTTTAAAGGATTAACCGATAATATTGTAACGCTGGATTTAAATATCCCAATAAAAAATATGAATGGTTTTAATTTGAAAGTAAAATCTATGGATCTTGATATTTCTGTTAATGGAAAGTATGTAGGAAAAATGACAAATCCTTCAAAAATT
>MENE01000021.1:11113-14022 GCA_001769005.1 Bacteroidetes bacterium GWA2_31_9b
TTCTGAGAAGAAAAATATTAATCTATAATTTGTTTTTAGAATTGTAAACATCGTCGATAAATAAAAAAAAATCTTAATTTTGCAGCGTAATTCTTCAAGGCAACATGAAAACCAGAATTTTTATTTTTAGCATAATAATTTACTCAGTTGCTTTTAGTACCCTTATATTTGCTCAAAGTAACACATCATATCGTTATTACTCATACGATATTCTTAAACGTATTCAGGAACCGGAAATTGGTAAAGGGAATATTGCTATTCATCAGGATTTAAGAATTAATCAGCTACTCAATAAACATATCGATTACAATAAAGAACTCAATGGAATTCAAGGATTCAGAATCAGAATTTTTTCTGATTTAGGAACTACAGCACGTGATAAGTCACAGGAAATGAATGCAAAATTTAACGAATTTTTTCCAGAAATCCCTGTTTATAGAGAATATGATAGTCCTTATTTTAAAGTGTATGCCGGCGATTATAGAACAAAAAACGATGCGCTTAAAGATTTTGTGAATATTCATAAAATTTTCCCAGCCGCATTTATAGTACCAGGAAAAATAAATTTGCCCAAAATAGAAGATTAAACTAAATGATTTAATGCCTGATAATAAAGATATAAACGAATTTAAAAAAATATCTTTTAAAATTCGGAAAGATATAATCAAAAGTCTTGCCGAAGCAGGTTCGGGACACTTAGGTGGTTCATTAGGTCTTGCCGACATTTTTACTTGTCTATACTTCGATATTTTAAATCATCAACCAAAAAATCCTTCTTGGGAAGATCGTGATCGCTTAATTTTATCTATTGGACATGTAGCTCCGGTTTTATATGCATCTCTCGCACATGCGGGGTATTTTGATCCTTCAGAATTAAAAACATTACGAAAACTGGGATCGCGATTACAAGGTCATCCCGGAAGAGAGCATGGATTGCCCGGAATTGAACTTTCGGCAGGATCGCTTGGGCAAGGATTATCGGTAGCAGTAGGACTGGCTCTAGCTGCAAAAATGGATAGTAAAGAATGGCGTGTTTTTTCAATTCATGGCGATGGAGAATTACAAGAAGGATCAATCTGGGAAGCAGCAATGAGCGCTTCTCATTACAAACTGAATAATTTAGTTGCTCTAGTTGATAGAAACTCAGTGCAAATTGATGGTTCTACTTCTGAAGTTATGGAGATTGAACCACTTGCAGATAAGTTTGAATCGTTTGGATGGAATGTACTCCATTGCGATGGGCACGATCATACAGAAATTATTAATGCTTATAAAAAAGCATTTCAGTTTAAAGCCAAACCATCAGTTATTATAGCTAAAACAAGCATGGGTAAAGGTGTAAAGAGTATTGAAAACAATTATACATGGCACGGAAAAGCGCCATCACATGAACAAGCAGCTCAATTTATTATTGAATTAGAAGAAAGTAGCAAAATAAAAGAATGATGTTTACAGTAAATCAGTTAAAAGCAACACGTTTTGGATTCGGCGAAGGACTAAAAGCCCTTGGCGAAAAATATCCACAAATTGTTGCTTTGGGAACTGATATAACATCATCTGTATGTATGAATTTTTTTAAAGAAGCATTCCCTGAACGATTTTTCTCACTTGGTATAGCAGAACAAAATAGCGTTGGAGTTGCTGCCGGATTGGCATTGGCTGGTAAAATACCTTTCATTGCAACTTATGGAGTATTTTCTGCATTACGCACAACCGATCAAATACGAGTTTCTGTTTGTTATAACAATCTTCCGGTAAAAATTGGTGGTGCACATGCAGGGATTTCAGTTGGTTCCGATGGAGCTACACATCAGGCTCTTGAAGATTTGGCTATTATGCGAGTTTTACCAAATATGACTGTTCTTTCGCCCTGCGATGCTACACAAACCAAATTGGCAACAATTGCTTCTGTTGAGCAGGTTAATGGACCTGCATATATTCGCTTTGGTCGTGAACCTGTTCCTGACTTTACTTCTGAAGATTTAAAATTTGAAGTAGGCAAAGGACAAACATTTAAAGAAGGAAAAGATATTACAATTATTGCAACTGGTCATCTGGTTTGGGAAGCTTTGCAAGCGGCTTATGAACTCAAAGAACAAAATATTAATGTGCGTGTTATAAATATGCATACTATAAAACCAATTGATGAGGATATAATTATTAAAGCAGCAAAAGAAACCGGATTAATTGTTACTGCTGAAGAACATCAGATTATAGGAGGCTTAGGTAGTGCAGTAGCTGAAATTCTTGTAAAATTTGCTCCGGTTCCGGTTCGTATGATTGGTATGAACGATCGTTTTGGCGAATCGGGTAAACCTGAGGAACTATTAAATAAATATGGCATGAAAGCAGAGCATATTAAAATTGCTGTAAAAGAATTAATTAAAAAAAAGTAAATCAGAATTTATAAACCAAGACAATGAGCGATTCAATAAAACACGAATGTGGTATAGCGTTAATCCGGTTGTTAAAACCGCTTGAGTATTATCAATCAAAGTATGGCTCATGGATGTATGGCTTGCATAAGCTGTATTTGCTAATGGAAAAGCAGCATAACCGCGGACAAGATGGTGCCGGACTTGCAACTTTAAAACTGAATCAGATTCCCGGTAAAAAATATATACATCGTTTTCGCTCAAATGGTGAAACTCCAATAAAAGATATTTTTGCAGAAGTAAATGCTTATCACGATAAAGTGATGCAAAAAAATCCTGAACTATTAAACGACCCGGTTTGGGCAAAAGAAAATTTACCATCAGCGGCAAGTCTATATATAGGTCATTTACGATATGGTACTTTTGGTGGCCGCGATATTGAATTCGTACAGCCATTGATGCGTGAAAACAATTGGAAATCCAGAAACCTGATACTCGCAGGCAATTTTAATATGACCAATGTTGACGAACTTT